>JBKJXJ010000122.1:0-9535 GCA_046716125.1 Candidatus Eiseniibacteriota bacterium | reverse complement strand
CCCGCCGGCACCAGGCTCGACTCGCCCAGCTTGTCCCGGACCTCGTCCATCGCCTCGCGCAGGCGCTCGGCGCGCCGGTCGGGCGCGAACAGCTCGATCTGGTCCCCGCTGCCGGCGCGTTCCAGTTGCGAGGCCGTCACCCCCACCAGCCTCAGTGATTCGCCCTTCCAGTTCTCGCGCCACAGCGCCCGGGCGGAGTCGAAGATCGCGCGGTGGTCGGCGGTGAAGTCGGGCAGCACCCGCTGGCGGATGCGGGTGGTGAAACGCCGGTCGCGCAGCTTCACCGCCACGGTGCGGGCCACGTAGCCTTCCGACCGCAGACGGAGCCCGACCTGGTCCGAGAGCCGGAGGATCGTGCCCTCGAGGAAGGCCGGGTCGTCACAGTCCTCCGGGAGCGTCACCTCGTGCCCCATGGACTTGGCTTCGACGCCCTCGTGGTAGGGCACGAGCGGCGTGTCGTCCCTCCCCCACGCCGCTTCCTTGAGCTGCGGTCCGATGATGCCGAACGCCGCCTTGAGCGCCTCGGCCGGAGCATGGGCGAGATCACCGATGGTCGTGATCCCGAGGGCGCACAGGCGCTCGGAGAGCTTCGGCCCCACTCCCCAGAGTGTCTGGACCTCGGTCGGCCAGAAGCTCCTCCGGAATCCCTCTTCATCGAGCGGCGTCAGACCATGCGGCTTCTCGAGCCCCGCCGCCATCTTGGCGACCAGCTTGTTGGGCCCGATGCCGATCGATGCGGTGAGACCGAATCGCGTGGCGATCGTGCCCTGGAGTCCCGACGCGATCGCGCTGGCCTCGTCCATCGTGCCGCGCGCCCCGCCCACCCGGAGGAACGCCTCGTCCACGCTGAAAGGCTCCACATCGGGCGTGATCGTCAGGTAGAGCTTGAGCAGCGCGAGCGAGATGGCCACGTACTTCTCGGGATTCCCTTCGACGTAGTGCGCCTCGGGACAGAGCTGCCGCGCCTCCTGGAGCGGCATGCCCGCACGCACGCCGCTCGGGCGCGCCTCGTACGAGGCGGCCGTGACCACGCCGCGACGCGAGGGGTCCCCGCACACGATGACCGGCCGGCCCCTCAGGGCCGGGTTGTGGGCCTGCTCGACCGAGGCGAAGAAGGCATCCATGTCCACCAGCAGGATCATGCTCGTCCCTTCACGATGCGGCGCCCCAGGCCCGGCTCAGGATCCACCGTGGTCCGCGAGGGTCATAACACAGCTCGTAGGTCTCAGCGGCGTGGCTCTCGATCGAGAAGTATCGGAGCAAGGTGCTCCCCTCCCTCCGGTTCCACTCGCCGGTCACGCGCTGGACGCGCACGACCCGACCCTGCCATCGGAATCGCAGCGGCTGGATGCGCCCGTCGACGTACGCCGTGAGGACGTCGACCGGATCGCTCAAGGACTCGAAGGTCATGGGCCTGGCACCGGTCGACAAGCTACTGCACATCCGTGCACCCAGCAAGCATGAAAACGAGCACTCAGCCCCTCGAGCAGAGCACCACGACGATGGCCGTGAGGAGCCCCGCGAACCCGAGCGCGATGGCTCTGCGCAGCCACTTCGAGCCGGAGCGAACGTCCCTCTGCCGAGGCTCGAGCGCGATGAGCGCTTCGGCCGGCAGTCGCGACGCTGGAGCGGTGGGCATTGCCGGGCCGCCCGTCGCGGCCCCGCAGTAGAGACAGCGATCGCTCTTGAGCAGCACGATCGGCCGCCGGCAGCCCCGGCAGATCGCCTTGGGGACGGGCTTCGGAGCTGGTGAGACGCCGCTGATTCCCATCGCACGAATATCGGCGGGCTCGGCGACATGCTTGAGCGGCCCCGGTACGCCTGACAGGGACTCGGAATCGCGTCACGGACGTGTGGCGGCCCGGGGTCGGGAGCCCGGTGCGGCAGGGTCCTGCGCTACGCCTTCGCCGGCGCCGCGCGCTTCAGGTCGAGCACCCGGCGCGCCACGCTCATGAACGCGCTCACCAGCATCACGATGGCGCCGAGCCACACCATGTTGATGAGCGGCTTGGTGCTCACCTCGACCGCCAGGATGCTCCCGGTGTCCGGCCGCGGCATCCCCGGCACCTCGAGCGCGACCCGGCCGGTGTTGGGGTCCACCGAGGCGATCTGGACCGAGCCGCCGCCCGGCAGATAGTCGGGGATGCTGTTCGGGATCCCGCTCTTCATGTTCATCTCGAGCACCGGGCGGACCGGCACGGTGCGACCGCCGATCTCGACCCGCATGCGCGCGGCGACCCGCACCAGCTCGGCGCCCATCTGGCGGTCGAAGTCCACGAACGTGTACTTCGCCTGTCCGATCTGTTTGGTCTCCCCCTTCTCGAACCACACGCCCCTGGCCGAGGGATCGGCGCCGGACATATCGAGCGGCGAGATGTAGATGTCGTGGGTGATGAAGCGCTCGATGTGCGGCTTCTTCATGTAGCCCTGGTTGAAATCGCTCCAGAACATGTAGGGCAGCGCCTGGAACCGGCGCTCGGGAGCGTTGACCGCGATCTGCGCGTGGTCCTTGCCCTCGCGATCCTGTTTCATCCCCTCGAACCGAAGCCGGTAACCGAGCGCGGCCCGTTCCTGCCCCTCGGGGAGCTGCACCTGGACCGAGCGTCCGTAATTGGACGAGGCGATGACGCCGATCAGGAGTGTCGCCGCGCCCAGATGCCCCAGGTAGGCGACCCCGTGCTTCCAGCCGGCCCGGAACCCGCGCACCGTGACGACGAGATTCGCGGCCAGGGCGAATCCGGCCCCGAACAGCACCGCCATCGGGATGGGATCGCGCACCCCCAGCGCCGCCGCGCCCAGCGAGACGATGAGCGCCCCGGCCAGGGCCGGGAGCACCGCCTTGAGGAACGGCTTCGCCTCCTGCTTCCGCCAGCGCATGAGCGGCGCGACGCCGAGCAACAGGCCCATCGCGATCGCGAGCGGAGCGTTGACCAGGTTGTAGTACGACGTCTGCACGTTGGAGGGTGGGCCGAACAGCCGGGTGATGAGCGGGGCGCTCATGCCGACGGCGATGAGCGCGCACATCAGCATGAACACGAGCTGGCCCAGCCACATCATGGACTCGCGCGAGAAGTTGCCGAGCGGCTGGGCGGGTCCGGGGATGTCCCGCAGGCGCAGGATCAGCCCGCCGTAGCCGACGATCATGACCATGAACAGGAACGAGAGCAGGAACCCGTTGAGGCCCAGGTTGACGAACGAGTGCACCGAGAAATCGGCCAGCACGCAGCTGCGGGTCAGGAACGACGCGTAGAGCACCAGCACGTAGGAGGTGATGGCGAGGAAGAAGTTGGTGCGGCGCAGGCTCCCGGTGACCCGCTGGACGAGCAGGCCGTGCACCAGCGCGATGTTCGAGAGCCACGGGATGAGCGAGCCGTTCTCGACCGGGTCCCAGCCCCAGTAGCCGCCCCAGCCCAGCACCTTGTACGCCCACACGCCGCCCATGATGAAGCCGGTGGCGAGGATCCCGAGCGAGAACACGGCCCAGGGCATGACGACCTTGACCCAGCCGTCGTAGTCACGCCGGACCAGCGCCGCCATGGCGATCGCGAACGGCGCCACGAGCGACGAGAACCCGGTGAACAGGACCGGCGGATGGATGGTCATCCACGGATCCTGGAGCAGCGGATTCAGGCCCTGTCCGTCCAGCGGGATGCGACCGTCCGGGAACGGGAGGAACGGGCCGCGCATCACGGTGACCAGCCCGAGCATGATGAGCGGCAGGTTGAGGAAGAACATCGCCGGCGTGGTGAGGGCGTGCTTGAGCCGCATGAGGATGAGGCCGAGCGTGCAGGTGATGAGCGCCCAGAGGATGAAGGTGCCCTCCTGGCCGCCCCAGAATGCCGCGTAGATGAACCGTGCCGGCATGGCGCGCGACGAATACGAGGCGACGTACTGGTACTGGTACTGGTGGGTGAAGAGGATGTACCAGAGGAAAGCCGTGGAGCCGAGGAGCGCGAACCACTGGATGCGATAGGCGATGCGCGCCGGACGCAGGGCCTCCTCCCGCCCGCCCATGGCGGCCAGGTAGGACAGACCGGCGGCCAGCGCGGCGAGGAACGCGATCCAGGTGACGATCGGCCCGATGCTCATGAACGCTTGGCCGCCTTCTCCGCCTCGGCCTGGTACTTCGAGGGGCACTTCACGAGCAGCTGCTCGGCGGCGAATGTGCCGTCGTGGTATCGGCCGATCGCGACGATCGACGTGGCCTGGTCGAAATTGCCGGGAATCACCCCGCGGTACTCGACCGGCAGCACCTCGCCGTGATCATCCTTCAACCGGAAGCTCAGGTATTGCTCCTCCTGCTTCATCACGTACTGCTTGTCGGCGAGCACGCCGTTGACCTGCACGAGCCCCGAGGTGCGGCGGGCCTCGACGAACGAGATATAGGGTGTGACCGTCTTCTTGAAGCTGCTCACACCGATCACCACCGCGACGGCGACCAGCACGAGCGCCAGGATCACCTTGAGGTTCATCGCTTCTCCAGCTCCTTGATGCGGCGCTCGACCCGCAGGACATAGACCCAGAGCATCACCCAGCCCAGCAGCGCGACGCCCAGCACCACCGTATTACCGCTCACAGCATACCCTCCTTGGATTCTCCGCGTGTCTCATATCTCGTCGAGCCGGTGCTCGAGCCGCGCCACCCGCACGCGCAGCGACTGCACCCAGAAGTACAGGCCGGTAAAGCCAAGCAGCATCGCGAAGAAGGCGATGCGGATACGCGGGTCCATGTCGATCTTGCCGCTCGGATTGATGATCGGGTCCGGGTGCAGCGAGAAGTAGATGCGCGGCACGACGAAGATGAGGAACGGGACGCTCACGAACGCAACGGCCGAGTAGATCGCCGCGAGCCGCGCCCGACGCTCGGGCTCGTCGATCGCGCTGCGCAGCGCCAGGTAGGCGGCATAGACGAGGAGCAGGAAGAAGATCGAGGTCTCGCGCGGATCCCAATTCCAGTACGACCCCCACATCGCCTTGGCCCAGAGCGACCCGCTCACCGTGGCCAGCACGCAGAACAACACCCCGATCTCGGCTGCGGCGGCCGCCTGATGATCGTGCTCCATGCGCCGCCTTCGCAGGTAGAGGACGCTGTGGAGCATGGACCAGCCGAGCGCCAGCACCGTCACCCACGCCGCCGGGATGTGGAAGTAGAGCACCCGGGTGGTCTCCCCCAGCACGGGGACCAGCGGCGCCCAGAGGAATGACGCCAGGATCCAGCCCGCGATCCACACCAACAGCGCGACGCGCGCGATCACGCGTCTCCTCCAGACCCACCCATCAGTCCTCCCACAGGTGGTCGTACAGTACCACGCTGGCCGCCAGCAGCGCCGTGGCGTAGGCGGCGAGCAGGCGCGTTTCGGCGCCCACCGGGCCACCCGCCCACTGCGCCCGCATCCCGCTCACCGATGCCGCCAGCACCGGCAGCAGCAGCGGCAGCGAGACGCCGGCGAACAAGGCTCCACGTCCGCGGGTCTGGGAGATGACCGCGCCCACGAGCGTCGCGGCACAGGCCAGGGCGAGACTCCCCAGCCCGAGCAATCCGAGGAACGCCCCCCACCGTGGCGGCGGCGCGCCCATGAGAACGAGAAATAGCGGCACCGTCACCAGCTCGATCACGGCGAGGAACACGATGTTGAACAGCAGCTTGCCGAGCGCGATCGCGGTCGGCGAGGCGACCAGGCGGAGCAGCGTGAGCGTGTGCCCCTCGACCTCGCGCACGAACGTGTGGCTCAAAGACGCGAGCGCGGCGAAGAGGAGCACCACCCAGAGCAGGGCGGAGAGCAGATCGGTGCGGTCGGAAAGCCGCCCGACGGCGAAGCTCACGCTGGTCAGCGTCGTGATGGCGAAGAGCAATGCCGCATTGAGCCCGTAGCGTGTGCGCCACTCGCTCCGGCACTCCTTACGCAGGATGGCCCAGACCGCGGCCCCGGAGTTCGATCCGTTGCTCGGCAAGTCTCCACTCCCTTTCTTCATTGGTGGCGATCAGCACCAGCCCCGCGCGACGCTCCTGCTCGACCAGGCGTGCGAGCATCGCGCGACCTTCCTCGTCCATGTGGCTGCCCGGCTCGTCCAGGAGCAGCACCGGCGGCCGGTGGAGCACGGCGAAGGCGAGCCTTAGTCGCTGCTTCATCCCCGAGGAGAGCGCGGACACACGGTCGTCCGCGCGAGAGGCGAGGCCGACGCGGTCCAGCGCCGCCGCCGCGGAAGCCGCGGGCGCCCCCATCCCGCGCGTCTCGGCGACGAACGTGAGGTTCTCGGCGACGGTCAGCTCGTCGTAGAACGCCAGCTCGGGCGATGCGAAGCCCACATAGCGCCGGCGCTCGGCGGGCGCGATCGTCCGCCCGCCGACGGCGAGCGTGCAGCCGCCGCGGCTGCCGCGCAGCAGCCCGGCCACGATGCGCAGCAGGGTGCTCTTCCCGGAACCGTTGGGCCCGGTCACGGCCGCCGCCCCTGGGGCCGCGAGCGCGAAACTGAGCGGTTCGAGCGCGGTGCGACGGCCATACCGGTGGGACAGGTCACGCGTCTCGAGCGCGACCGTCGTGGTCGGCGTGGCGTGCGTTTCCACCGCGACGCTCATGCGCCGCCCGCTCCGGGTGTGCGCCGCGCGCCGTCCGTGGCCGCTGGCAGGACGTGCCCGCCCGCGTCGGGCCCATTCGGAAGCGCCATGATCAGCCGGTCCAGCTCGGGGATGATCCGGCCGCGCGCCTCCGCGCGGGAGCCGCGCAGCTGCACGCCGGCGGCGTGGATGTGGCCGCCGCCGCCCAGGCGCGAACACACCTGGTCGATCGCCACGCGCCCGGTCGAGCGCAGGCTCACCTTGACCTTGCCCGGCTCGACCTCGCTGAACAGCGCCACCGCCTCGACTCCGGCGATGGTGCGGGGCAGGTCCACGAGCCCGTCGGTGTCGGCGCCGATCAGGCCGTGGCGCTGGAACTGCTCCGGCGCCGCCTCGAGCACGACCAGCCGGCCGCCGGCCAGCAGCTCGAGCGCGCTCAGGACCTCGCCGAAGAAGCGCAGCCGCTCGGCCGAGGCGTGGGAGTGGACCTGGCTGTGGAGGCGCTGCGGGTCCAGCCCGTGGGTGAGCAGCTCGGCCGCCATGCGATGGGCGTGCGAGTCGGTGTTCGAGTAGCGGAACGATCCGGTGTCGGTCATGAGCGCCACGTAGAGCGACTCGGCGATCGCCGGCGTGATCGCCACGCCGCTCTCGCGGATCAGGTCGTAGAGGATCTCGCCGGTCGCCGAGGCCTCGGGCTCGATGACGTTGACCTGGCCGAATCCGTGCGCGTGCGAGACGTGATGGTCCACCACGGCGACCGGAATGGGGTGCTGGTCGAGCAGCGGCGCCAGCCGACCGATGCGCTGCCGGTTGCTGGTGTCGAGCACGATCACCGCGTCCGATTCGGTGAACCGGCGCTCGGCGAGCTCGGCCTCGAACGTCTCGAACGTCACCTGGCGGGCGAGGAACGAGAACGCGGGCGGCAGCACCGAGTCGTTGACGATGCGCGTGGTCTTGCCGTTGGCCGCGATCCAGAGCGCCATCGCCACCTCGCTCCCGAGCCCGTCCCCGTCGGGATTGATGTGCGTGGTGAGGAGGAAACGCTGGTGGCGCGAGATGAACTCGTGGAACGCCGCGCGGTCGGGAGTGCCCGGCGTCACGCCGCGCCTCCGTGGGTGATCGCCGTTTCATGCGCGGCCGGGGGCTGCGCCGCCAGCTTCAGCCCCGCGACCTCGGTGAGGAACCAGCGGTGGAAGCGCAGGTCGCTGGTCAGCTCGGGGTGGAAGCACAGCCCCACGACCTTCCCGGCGCGCACGCCCACCGCCTCGCCCGACCCGTCCGCTCTCCGTCGCGCCACGATCTCGACGCCCTTGCCGACCTTCATGATGCGCGGCGCGCGGATGAACACACCGTGGAACGCGCCGCCTAAGACCGGGGCCTCGAGTTCGGCTTCGAAGGAATCGATCTGCCGTCCGTAGGCGTTGCGCTCGACCGTCACATCCAGCACCGCGAACGTCGGCGCGGGCAATCCGGCGCCGCCCGAGCCCAGCAGGATGACGCCCGCGCAAGTCCCCAGCACCGGCTTCTCGCGCACGAACTGTTCGAGCGGGGCGCGCAGGCCGGTCGCCGCGAGCAGGCGCAGCATGGTCGTGGACTCGCCGCCCGGGAACACGATCGCCTCGATCCCCTCGAGATCGCGCGGCAACGTCACCCGCCGGACCTCGACCCCGAGCGTCTCCAGCGAGGCGCGGTGGCAGGCGAAATCCCCCTGCAGGCTCAGCACGCCGATGGTCGGAGCGGGGGAAGCGGGGAGAGCGTTGGGCGGGGTCAACGGGTTCACCACCCCCGCTTCGCCAGCTGATGCTCCTCGGGGATGCTCTCCATCGAGACCCCGCGCATCGGCCGGGGCAGCCCTTCACTCACCTCGGCGAGGATCTCGGGCCGGTTGTAGTTGGTGACCGCCTTGACCACGGCCTGCGCCACCTGGAGCTGCTGCTCGCGCGCCTTCTTGGGCTCCTCGTCGAGCCCGACCTCGAAGATCCCGGAGCCCACGAACACCGCCTCGGCGCCGAGCAGCATCATGAGGGCGGCGTCGGCGGGCGTGGCGCAGCCGCCGGCGGCGAAGTTGGGCACCGGCAGCTTGCCGGTGCGGGCGATCTGGCGCACCAGTTCGAACGGAGCGCCCAGCGCCTTGGCCTCGGCCATGAGCTCGTCCTCGCGCAGGCTCGCGAGCTTCTTCAGCCCCTTCTGCACGGCGCGCATGTGGCGGACCGCCTCGACCACGTTGCCGGTGCCCGCCTCGCCCTTGGTGCGGATCATCGCCGCCCCCTCGCCGATCCGGCGCAGGGCTTCGCCCAGGTCGCGGCAGCCGCACACGAACGGCACCTTGTACTCGTGCTTCCAGATGTGGTGCTCCTCGTCGGCCGGGGTGAGCACTTCGCTCTCGTCGATGAAGTCCACGCCCAGCGCTTCGAGGATCTGGGCCTCGGCGATGTGCCCGATCCGGCACTTGGCCATGACCGGGATCGAGACCGCCGCCTCGATCTCTTTGATGAGGCGCGGATCAGACATGCGCGCGACGCCGCCCTCGCGGCGGATGCGGGCGGGGATGCGCTCGAGCGCCATCACCGCGACCGCGCCCGCCTCCTCGGCCACCTTCGCCTGGTCGACGTTGCTGACATCCATGATGACGCCGCCCTTGAGCATCTCGGCGAGGCCGATCTTGAGACGGAACCCCTCGTGCGAAAGCATCCTCACCCCCTCGTCGTGGCCGTCATGAGATCGGCCTCGGTCAGCGCGGGCTCGGCGGCGTCCGGCGCCGCGGCCCCCTCGTCCGGCGACTCCGCGCCGACGAAGTCCGCCAGCGTGAAGGAGTCGAGATAGGTCAGCACCGTCGTGTGGAGCCCCGCCCACAGGCCGTGCGTCGGGCACTCGGCCCGGCCCTCGACGCCGCACGTGCCTCCCTCGTCGACGCAGCCGACGGGCGCCAGCGACCCCTCGAGGAGGAGCAGCACCTCGCGCACGCGGATCTCCGCCGGGC
>JBKJXJ010000121.1:0-3912 GCA_046716125.1 Candidatus Eiseniibacteriota bacterium | reverse complement strand
TCATCGCAGCACGTCGTTGCTCTCGACGCCGGCGGCGGTGCTGAGGAAGACCGCGATCGGGCTGATCGAGGCCTGGGTCACAATCGCGCCGCTGCGTGAGCCCTGGGACATCCGCACCGCGGGCCTTCACTTCTGGTCGGCCGCGCTCGTGACCATCCTCGGTGCCGCAGGTGCGGTGGCGGCGGCTCTCGGTGCGCTCCCCGGACTCGCGCGCGCGGTGCGCTCTGGCGAGCCCGTGGTGATCATGCTGGTGGCCGGTAGCATTGCGTCCGTGGGCCTGGTCGCCGCGTTCCAACCCTGGAACCACGCCTACTGGGTCTACCTGCCGCCGCTGTGCGCGGCGATCGTGGCCGCCCACCTGCCGCGCCTGCCCGCCTGGGCGCGGGCCGCCGCGTTCCTGACGGTCGCCGCGGCCGCGATGGTGAACCTCTTCGCCCGCGCTTTGCCGTCCATGGATGCTGACCGCGCTCCCTATGCCGACCTGATCGCATTTTCCCGCGAGCACCTCGCCCCCGGCGATCGGCTGGTCTGCGGGGGGTCGGCGTCCCCGATCGGCGAGGGTGTGATCGCACTCCCCTTCTTCGCCCGAGTTCCCGTGGTGCTGGCGCCGACGCCCGGACGCCCCGAGCAGGTCACGCGATTCGAGCGCCTGGTGGACGAGGCGTTCTCCGCGGCCGCCCTGGGCCACGGTCTCTACGTCACTGCCGACGCGGTCGCGCCGCTGCGGCGCTCCCGCCCTGGATTCGCGATCCAGGCGGTCGGTAAGATCCGGGGCATCGAGATCTACCGGGTCACGCCGACGCCGACTCCTAGCCGACGTTCTCGGTGAAGGCGGGGAGCGCTGCCGCCGCCGCCTCGCGCGCGGCCAGGGTGCGCAGGCGAATGGCCATCCACACCGCCCCGCCGAGCAGCACCGCCGCCGACGCGCTGGTCGCCACCGGGGCCCCCCAGCGCTGGGCGATCCCTCCCGACAGGATCGCTCCGAGCGGGGCGGTGCCGATGAACATGAACGTGTAGAGGCTCATGATGCGGCCGCGAAAGCGGTCCTCGGTGGTGAGCTGGAGCAGCGTGTTGGTGCTCGCGACGTAGAGGATGAGTCCGAAGCCCGCGAGGAACCCCATCGCGAGGGTGAGCGGCAGCGACCGCGACCAGGCGAACAGGCCCATCCCGACCGCGGCGCTGCCGAGCCCGACCAGCAGGTTGCGGCGCAGCGCCCAGCGATCCTGTTGGCGCGTCATGACCAGTGCGGAAAGCAGCGAGCCGAGTCCGAACGCGGCGACCATCAGGCCGTACGCCTGCTCGTTCGCGTGCAGGATGTCCCGCGCGTAGACCGGGAGCAGCACCATGTACTGGAACCCGAGCCCGGTCGTGACCCCGAGCAGCAGCAGAAGGTTGCGGATCGGGCGGATGCTCATCGCGTAGTCCACGCCCTCGCGCAGCGTGGCGAGGGCGCTCTTGCCGGTGTCGCGCTCGGCGACATGCGGCGCCAGGTCCATGCGTAGGAGCACGGCGATCACCGCGAAATAGGTGAACGCGTTGATCCAGAAGCACACGCCCTCCCCCGCGCCCGCCATGATCACGCCGGCCACCGCCGGACCCAGGACGCGCGCGGTGTTGAACGCCGCCGAGTTGAGGGCGATGGCGTTCGGCAGGTCCTCCTTGCCGACCATGTCCACCAGGAACGACTGGCGGGTGGGGAGATCGAACGCCGTGACGGTTCCGAAGACGAAGGCGAGGGCGATCACCATCCAGGGCTGGACCACCCCGAGGCTCACGACGCTGGCGAGGACGAGCGTCTGTCCGAGGAACAGCACCTGGGTGATGAGGATGAGCCGGCGCTTGTCCATGCGGTCGGCCACGACGCCCGCCCAGAGCGTGAGGAACATGACCGGCAGGAACTGCGCGAACCCGAGCAGCCCGAGCATCATCGCCGAGCCGGTCAGGCGGTGCATCAGCCAGCCCTGGGCCACGCTCTGCATCCAGGTGCCGATCAGCGAGATCAGCTGGCCGAACCAGAAGAGTCGGAAGTTGCGGTGGGCGAGGGCGCGGAAGCGGGTGTGGAGCAGCTCGCCGGTGGCGTCGCGGAGCATTGCGGCGCACGCTAGCACGCGCCACCCGCGGCGTCACACGCCCGGCAGTCGCCATAACTCCGCTCTAAGGGACCGGGATGGCGCGCAGCGGCGAGGGTTATTGTGCGGACGTCATTTCGGCTCGTCGGCCAGCCGGCGCCCGCCTAACCGGCCTGGCGCGCCTCGAGCATCGCCAGCAGGTGGCTGCGGGCCTCCACGATTTCCTCGAACCACTCCTTGTCGGCCGAGGTCCGCACCGACAGGCGGCTCTGATGCACGGCCAGCTTGCCGGGCAGGGTGAACAGCTCGAAGCGCAGTCGCTTGGGCCGCGCCTCGCGCAGTCGCTTGGGCAACGCACGCCGCTTGAGCACCGTGAGCACGTTGAACGTCAGCGCATTGATCCGGAACCACGCCGCGTTGGCGCCGAAGCGACCGCTCGGCATCACCCCCGCCCCGAGTTCGTCCTTCATCACCCGGTGCACGTGCTCGATGGTGCCCGCCTTCTCCCAGTGCCAGCGCACCAGCGCCCCCGGGTCCACCCCCGCCCGGTTGCTGACGATCGCCAGGTACTTGGGGCTGGCGTCGAACAGCTCGGCCTGCAGCGGCGTGAACCGCATCGCCACATAGCGCAGCGGCATCGCGTCCTTGGGCCAGCGCCCGGGCGTAAACTCCACCTCGGCCAGATCCACCCGCTCGCGCGCGCGACGCTCCAGCTCCACCCAGCCGACCTCCGGCACCGCCCGGCAGCAGGCCCGTAACTCCGGCGTCAGATCCGCGCTGATCGCGAACCCGATCCCCTCGGCCACCAGGAACTGGAGCAGCGGGGTGTAGTACGACGCCGAGTCGCCGCGGAAATAGCGCTCCTTGACCCACGGGGGCAGGTTCCCCATCGCCCGCCGCACCGACGACAGCGGGTCCTCGCCCCCGGCCACGTTGCCGTCGCGGAACTCGTCCGCCACGATCAACTCCTCCTCCGCCCACACCGCCACCAGCGGCTGATAGCCGCGCGTCCCCTCGTAGGCCACCTGGGCATCGCGCTTGTGCGACTCGATGATCGTCCCGTCATGGTCGATCGTCGCGCACCTCGTGCTGGGGTCCGCGCCCCGGGCCACCACCGCCCGGTTGATCGTATCGAGACCGCGCAGCCCGGCCGACTCCGGCGGCACGTAGGCCGGCTTGTCCGCCGGCCTCATCTCCCAGCACGCCGGATCGTGGCACTGACCCAGGAAATCGAGCAGCGCATCGGGCGATGGGAACGCTGCACCCAGCAGCCGCTCCAGCCCCCGGTCCTCACTCAGGATGCGGATGTCCTCGACCCGGTCGCCGCCCGCCGCCAGCAGGGTCACCAGCGCCTCCAGCTTCTGCGCCGGCGTGAACCCGCGCCGCCGCCGGGGCTCCGGCAACGCCGCCTCGGCCAGATCGTCCCCAGCGCGCGCAGGGTCTCGACCACCAGCGGCAACCCGGCGCGCGCCGTGACCTCGTCGGATCCGCCCCACTGCAGCATGAACGGCAGGATACTCCGTCGTCGCGCGCGCCGTGGCCCCGGGCTCATCTCACCCGCGCCGACGTTTCCAGGCCCGCCGGCGTTCGCTCGCCTGGCGCCGCAGCTCCGCCAACTCCAAGGCCGTCAGGGCATCGATCAGCGCCCACAGTCGCTGGTAGGCGGCCACCGCCGCGCGCACCGCCGCCTCATCCTCCGGGCGGAGGTGCACCGCCTGGGTCGCGCCCTGCAAGTGCACGGTGAGAAACGTGCCGCGGTGGCGGGCCTTGGGGTCACGCGCGCAGGCGCAGTTCGCACGCCCGCAGCGCCGCACCCGCTCGACCACCGAGCCGCGCATCAGCG
>JBKJXJ010000120.1:0-6469 GCA_046716125.1 Candidatus Eiseniibacteriota bacterium | reverse complement strand
CGCTGGCCGGCTGCGGCGGTTCCACCAGCGACGAGCTGGTGATCGGCGAGTACGGCTCGCTGACCGGCGGGGACGCGACCTTCGGGCAGTCCACCAAGAACGGCGTCGAGGTGGCGCTCGACGAGCTCATCGCCCAGAAGCAGGGCAGGATCGGCGGCATGAAGGTGCGCATCGTGGTCGAGGACGACCAGGGTCGGCCCGAAGAGGCGGCGAGCGTGGTCCAGAAGCTGGTCAACCAGGACCAGGCCGTCGCCGTGATCGGCGAGGTCGCCTCCTCGCGCAGCCTGGCGGCCGGCCCGATCTGTCAGCAGAACGGCGTGCCGATGATCTCGCCCTCTTCGACCAACCCCGGGGTCACCCAGATCGGCGACTTCATCTTCCGCATGTGCTATCTGGACGACTTCCAGGGACAGGTCATGGCGCGCTTCACCGCGCAGAATCTCGGGCTCAAGCGCGTCGCCATGCTCAAGGACATCAAGAACGACTACAGCGTGGCGCTCGCCCAGTTCTTCACCGAGGAGTTCGTGAAGAACGGCGGCACCGTCGAGATCGAGCAGTCCTATCAGTCGGGCGACCAGGACTATCGCGCTCAGCTCACCGCGATCAAGGCCAGGAAGCCGGAGGCGATCATCCTGCCCGGTTACTACACCGAGGCCGGCCTGATCGGCCGCCAGGCGCGGGAGTTGGGTCTGACCATCCCGATCATCGGCGGCGACGGCTGGGAGAGCGAGAAGTTGATCGAGATCGGCGGCGAAGCCATGAACGGGTGCTATTACGCGAACCACTGGTCGCTCGACCAGCCCAGCGACAAGCTCCAGGTGTTCCTCACCGCCTACCGCGCCAAGTTCAGCGGTGACCCCGACGCGATCGCCGGACTGGCGTATGACGCCGCGACCGTCCTGTTCCGCAGTTTGGAGAAGCTGGCGACCGACGATGCGGCGGCGTTCGCGGCGCTCGGATCCTCCAAGTCCGGGACCCCGGCCCGCAAGGAGGCGACCCGCAAGCTGCGCGATCTGATCGCGGCGACCACCGGCTACGAGGGGGCCACCGGGACCATCACCCTGGACGAGAACCGCAATCCGAAGAAGCCGATCGTCATGATCGCGGTCAAGGACGGCAAGAAGGTATTCGAGACGTCGATCGCTCCGTAGCGCCCTAGTGTCCGAGTTCCTTCAGCAGCTCGTCAATGGCATCACGCAGCGGAGCGTGTACGCCCTGATCGCGCTGGGCTACACGATGGTCTACGGCATCCTGCGGCTGATCAACTTCGCCCACGGCGACGTCTACATGCTGGGCGCGTTCTTCGGCTTCTACGCCGCGCGGCTCACCGGGGCCGCGGTCGACCCGAACCCGCTCAAGGCCACCGGCATCCTGCTCATCGCGATGGTCGGCTGCGGGATCGTCGGTTACCTGATCGAACGGTTCGCCTACAAGCCGGTGCGCAAGTCGTCCCGGCTGGCGGCGCTCATCACCGCGATCGGCGTCTCCCTGCTGCTCGAGAACGCGGGGCAGCTCATCTTCGGCGCGACGCCGCAGTTCTTCCCCCAGATCATCCGGGCCACCAACATCCCGCTCGGGCTCGGCGTCACCATCTCGAACCAGCAGGTCATCATCCTCGTGGTCTCGATCTCGCTCATGCTGGCGCTGCGCTTCATCGTGCTGAACACCCGGGCCGGCAAGGCGATGCGCGCGGTCTCGTACAGCCATACGGCGGCATCGCTGATGGGCATCTCGGTGGACCGCATCATCACGTTCACGTTCGTTCTCGGTTCGATGCTCGCGGCGGCGGCGGGTGTCCTGGTCGCGCTCCAGAATCCCAGGATCGAGCCCTACATGGGCATCATGCCCGGGCTCAAGGCATTCGTGGCCGCGGTCGTCGGGGGCATCGGCAACATCCCGGGCGCGGTGCTGGGGGGCCTGGTCATGGGGGTGGCCGAGGTCATGGTGGTCGGCTATCTCTCGCCCACGTGGCGCGACGCCATCGCGTTCGTGCTGCTGATCGTCATCCTGCTGGTGCGCCCATCGGGACTGCTCGGCACGCCGCCTGCGGAGAAGGTCTAGATGCGCCAGCTGCTGTGGGGGATCGGCGTGCTGGGGGCGCTCGCCCTGGTCAACACCGTCCTGCCGCCGCTCATCAACCCCTACATCGCCCAGGTCATCGTGCTGTGCGGCATCAACGTGATCCTCGCGGTCTCGCTCAACCTGGTCAACGGGTTCACCGGCCAGTTCTCGATCGGACATGCCGGGTTCATGGCGTTGGGCGCCTACGGTTCGGCGATGTTCTCCCTCAAGGTCGGGATGCGCTGGGTGGTGGCGCTCGAGGCCGTCGGCGTGCCGGCCCCGGTGGCCGAGGGCGCGGCCCTGCTGGTCGCGCTCGTGCTCGGTGGATCGCTGGCGGCGGTCGCCGGTTACCTGGTCGGACTGCCCTCGCTACGCCTGCGCGGGGACTATCTCGCGATCGTGACGCTGGGCTTCGGGGAGATCATCCGCGTCCTGATCCTGAACGTGGACGCCGTCGGCGCGGCCCGCGGCCTGCCCGGGATCCCGGCCTGGGTGGATTTCTTCTGGGTCGGGGTGGGCGTGGCCGCGGTCATCCTCCTCTCGCGCCATCTCGCCGCGAGCACCCATGGGCGCGCCCTGTTCGCCATCCGCGACGACGAGGTGGCGGCCGAGGCCCTGGGGGTGGACACCACCTCCTATAAGGTGCTGGCCTTCGTCCTCGGGGCATTCTTCGCCGGAATCGCCGGCGGCCTGTTCGCCCACTTCCTGTCCTATCTCAACCCCAACTCCTTCACCTTCATCAAGAGCATCGAGGTGATCGCCATGGTGGTCCTGGGCGGCATGGGGAGCATCTCGGGCGCGGTCCTGGCCGCCATCCTCCTGACCCTGATGCCCGAGGTGCTGCGACCGGTGAAGGACTACCGCATGGTGATCTATTCGCTCATGCTCATCGTGCTCATGATCACCCGGCCCGGCGGCCTGCTCGGCAGCCGGGAGATCTCCTTCACGTGGCTGACGCGCCGCTTCCGACCCGCCCGGGAGCGCGCATGAGCACGCCGGTCCTCGCGCTCGATCGCGTCACCATGCAGTTCGGGGGCCTGAAGGCGGTGGCCGACCTCGGCCTTTCGATCGCCGAGGGGGAGCTGGTCGGACTGATCGGGCCCAATGGCGCCGGCAAGACCACGGTGTTCAACGTCATCACCGGCGTCTATGCGCCGACCGGCGGCGACGTGCGATTCCTCGGGCATTCGATCCGGGGCTTAAGGCCGCACGCCATCGCGCATCGCGGCATCACGCGCACGTTCCAGAATATCCGGCTGTTCGGCTCGCGTTCGTGCCTGGACAACATCTGTATCGCCGCCCATCACCACGCGAGCGCGTCGCTGTTCGACGCCATCGTGCGCAACCGGCGGTTCGAGCGATGCGAGCGGGTCCTGCGCGAGAAGGGGGACGCGCTGCTCGAGTTCTTCGGGCTCTCGGCCTGGCGTGACACGATCGCGGGCGAGCTGCCCTACGGCCAGCAGCGGCGCCTCGAGATCGCCCGCGCCCTCGCCGGCCGGCCCCGGCTGCTCCTGCTCGACGAGCCGGCGGCCGGGCTCAACCCGCAGGAGAGCGAAGAGCTCATGCGCCTCATCGTCGAGATCCGCCGGCGCTTCGAGGTGACCATCCTGCTCATCGAGCACGACATGCGGGTCGTCATGGGCATCTGCGAGCGCATCGCGGTGCTCGACTACGGCGTCAAGATCGCCGAGGGCACGCCGGCGGTCATCCGAACCGACCCCAAGGTGATCGAGGCCTACCTGGGCGAGGAGGTCCCCGCCGACCTCGGTGCGGGGGGCAGCCGTGTCTGAGAGTGCCCGAATGGCGTCGTTGCGCGGTCGGCTCCTCGCTCCAGCGTGGCCTGAAGGCCACGATTCCGCTCGTCGCTCGCCCGCGACGCCTTGCCCTCGGCCATTCTCAGACACGGCCTAGGCGATGCTCAAGGTCGAGGCGCTCGACGTCTACTACGGGGCGGTCCATGCCCTGAAGGGCGTGTCGCTCCGGGCCGAGGCGGGCGAGGTCGTCACACTGATCGGGGCCAATGGAGCCGGCAAGACCACGTTGCTCCGCTCGATCTCCGGTCTGGTCCCGTCCCGGACCGGTCGCGTCACGTTCGAAGGGCGCGACATCACGCGGATGCCGCCACACGAGGTCGTCGGGCTCGGGATCTCCCAGTCGCCCGAGGGGCGGATGGTGTTCGCGAACCTCACGGTCGAGGACAACCTCGATCTGGGCGCATACCGGCGCAAGGACCACGCCGAGATCCGCAAGGACCGCGACACCGTCTATGCCCTGTTCCCCCGCCTGCTCGAGCGCCGCCGGCAGACCTCCGGGACGCTCTCGGGAGGGGAGCAGCAGATGCTGGCGATCGGCCGCGCCCTCATGTCCCGCCCGCGCCTGCTTCTGCTCGATGAACCCTCGCTCGGCTTGGCGCCCCTGCTGGTGCGCGAGATCTTCCGCACCATCCTCGAGATCAACCGTGGCGGGGTGACGGTGCTGCTGGTCGAGCAGAACGCGCATATGGCGCTGTCGATCGCCGGCCGGGGCTACGTGCTCGAGACCGGGCGGGTCCAGTTCGAGGACCAGGCGGCGCGATTGCTCCAGAACGAGGACGTGAAGAAGGCCTATCTCGGAGGCTGAAGCGTTCGCTCGTCAGCCCCTGTGCCAGGCGCGTCGCTGAGCCCCGGGCGGACGCCGGATCCGGCCCCGAAGTTCGCGACGCGTTCCGCGCCAACGCGAATCCTCTCTCGCGGATAGCACACTCTCACGTCGTCGCGAGCGGTCGGCGCGCACGAGCGCGACGTGCAGCCTGCAACGGGTGGCGTGGGGCATATCGCACCCCGGGCGAGCGATCCCCCCCGATGGACCCCGCCGAACGGCCTCAAGCGGGCGGCCGCATCACCGGTGACCGACCCATCTCCGGTGTCGGAGAGTGTTCTGGCATGGAGACATGCGAATACATCGCGCCGTCATCGGGCGCATTGGCAGCACTCTTGCATTTCCACCGGACCACACGGCACGCCGCGGCAAGGGCGAACGGGACGATTCATGAATTCCCGACGCTGGGGGTCGCCCGGCCGCTGCGGTGAGGACGTCGCGAAAGCGGCGCCCGAAGTGTCCAGCCCGGCAAGGCGCCGGGATGTTCAGATCCCCTGCAGAGGAGCTGAGTAATCATGATGAACCTCATTCGTAGCTTCGTCGCTGATGAGAATGGCGAAGATCTGATCGAGTACGGCCTCCTGGCGGCATTCGTCGCCGCGGTGGCTCTCGTGACGATCATCCTGGATCCGATCGGGATCAAGGGTTCGCTGGTCGGGGCTTTCCAGAAGGCCAAGGACGCGCTGGACGCGAACTAGTCCACACGACCTGAATGCCCCCTTGTCCATGAACGCTCCGCTCTGGGTCGTCGCACCGGTCATCGTCCTGGTGACCGTAGCCGCCCGAGCGGACGTTCGGACGAGGACCATCCCGAATCGTCTCACCTTCCCGGCGTTGCTGCTGGGAATCGCTGTTCATGGCGCCCTGGGTGGCGTCGAAGGCTTGAAGTCCTCCCTCATCGGCATGGCCGTCGCCGGGGGGGTCCTGCTGCCGGGTTGGCTGTTCCGTTGGATGGGCGCCGGCGACGTGAAGCTGATGGCCGCCGTGGGGGCCTGGCTGGCCTGGCCCCAGGCCCTGATCGCCGTGCTCGCCTCGCTCGTCATGGGCGGGGCGATCTCGCTGATCGTGGCGCTGCGCCACGGGATGCTCCGACGGGCTCTGGTCGGTGCCGCCGCGCTCGGCGCCGCCGCCCTGGCCCGTAGTCCGGTCACGCCCCCGGCGACATCGGGGGTCCGCTTCCCCTTCGCTCTGGCCGTCTTCGCGGGCTCAACATTCGGCTTATGGTTTCGACCGTGAGCGCCGATAAGGACTATGTCATGCCAACTCTCTCCATGCCCAACGACAAGGCTCGCAAGGCCCAGCGCGGCACCGCGCTGATCGAATTCACGCTCGTCCTGCCCATGCTGCTGGTCATGACCGTGGCCGCGGTGGACTTTGGGCGCGCGTTCTTCGTCAAGAACGTCGTGTCGCAGGCGGCGCGCGAAGGCGTGCGGCTGCGGGCGGTGAGCTCGTCCGCCGACAGCGGCCTGGTCCGTGACCGGGTGCTCCAGGTGGCGAACGCGGCGAACGTCACGATCAGCAACCTGGCCATCAATGGGCCCGATCCTTCGCGGCAGGTCACGGTGACCGTGACCGCGGAGTTCAACTGGATCTTCCCCGGAGTCTTCAATCTGTTCGGGGCCAACTTCACCAACCCCATGTCGTTGACCGGCGAAGCGGTCATGCGGAACGAGGGGTCTTCGTAAGACGGAGGATGCGACCGTGACGGCGACAAAGGGCAAGAACTTCCTGATCGTGGCGGTGATGCTGGGGATGGCCGCGGCCATCGTTG
>JBKJXJ010000119.1:0-3814 GCA_046716125.1 Candidatus Eiseniibacteriota bacterium | reverse complement strand
TTATACTAGACCGCCCGGGGGGGGACCGGGGGCCGCGTCGGGGCCGACGATCTCGTCCGCTTCCGGTTCGCCGTTTGGACGATTGAAGAGGGCGAAGACGGCGGCCGCCACCAGCGCGCCGGCGATGCTGGCCGGGATGACGCGCGCCGAGAGATCGGGCGCGGACAGGCGGACGACGCTCGCGATGGCCTGCACGTCCTGCGACCCCGGGTTCAGGAGGTCGCCGCCGTAGGACGCGCCGAGAATGAGGGCGGCCCCGGCCACCACCGGCGTGTAGCCGCTGGCCAGCAGCAGCGGGACCAGGATGGGGCCGAGGGCGGCCGCGGTGCTGGTCTGGCTGGGGACCGCCATGTTCACGAGGTAGGCCACGAGAATGCCGCCGGGAAGGGCGAGCCAGCGGATGCTCCGGATCGGCGACAGGAGAAGGTGGACGAGATGCTTGTCGCAGCCCGTGGCCGACATCACGGCAGCGAAGCCCATGGCGGCGCAGATGGGCGCGACCATTGACGTGACCATCGCCCGGGTGAACGTATCCGTGAGCGCGAGCGGCTTGCCCGCGATCAGGCACATGAGCAGCCCGGCTCCGAGGAGGACGAGGCGGACCTCGACCCGGCGGACCATCAGGTAGACGGCCCCCGCGATCACGAGGGTGGCCAGGATCAGCAGTGTGGAACCTCTGACGAGAAACCTATGAGATCGCGCCTGAACGGGCCATCCGGCAGTTGACATAGGCACCGCGGACGCCGCCCGCACATCTGCCGGATGGTTGCCGGCCGGCGCCGTGGCCTACATTGGACATACACGGCGGGAGGCCATTCATGATGCGAAGTCCTCGATCGAGTCGGGCGGCGGTGCGGAACCTCGGGGCGGCTGCGCTCGCCCTCGTCCTCGCGCCCGCGGGCGCCCTGGCCCAGGAGAAAGGCGAGGGGCCGGCCACCCTGTTCCTGTCCTACAAGTGCGATCCGGCCAGGCGCGCGGCGTTCCGCGCCCACATGGCGGGTCCTGGAGTCGCCCAGTTCGAGAAGTGGAAGGGGGAAGGCGCCTACAAGGATTACCTCGTCCTCTTCAGCTCCTACGTGAACCGTCGCGAACTGGACATGCTGGTGCGGCTCGATTTCGCGAACTACGTCGACACCGAGAAGTGGAAGGCCATCGAGCGCACGACGCCGGGAGGCCTGTCCACTGAAGGCCTCGCGCTGTGCTCGCCGGACTACGCGTACCTGGCCGATCTCACGTGGGAGGGAAAGAGCCCCTCGCGGGACCTGTCCAAGGCGGTCTACCTCTACATCCCGTATCACTTCGAGAAGGGCATCGGGAAGCCGGAGTACAAGAAGTACTTCGAGACGTACGTGAAGCCGCAGAACGAGGGATGGCTCGCGGAGAAGGTCCTTTCGGGCTGGGGCGTCTACCTGAACCAGCACAACACGGGCGCCCCGTGGGATGCCCTCTTCCTCTACGAATACGCGGATCCGGCGGGTCTGGCACGCCGGGACGCGGTCAAGGGCGGCGTTCGCGCGCGGCTCCGGAATGACCCCGAGTGGAAGGCGGTCAGCGACAGCAAGTCGAGCATTCGCATCGAGGACCAGGTCGTGGTCATGGATCCCATCCTGCCGCGGTCGCGGTAGGACGGCTTCGATGCGCCTCCCCGCCGCCGCACTGGCCTTCGTCCTCGCCGCCGCCGCGCCGTCGTCGCTGTGGGCGGCGCCCGCTCCCGCCGCTTCGCCCGCACCGACCCGCGAGTTCGAGATCAGGAACGGCCGCGCTTTCCTCGGCGGACGCGAGATCAAGATCTGGGGCATCCGCTCCGCCAACGGCCTCATGAGCCGCGCCGTCACCGAGCGGTTCGTGCGCAACCTCGACAACATGGCCGCGCACGGAATCAACGCGATCCTCGTCTACATCATGGGCAGCAACACCGGCTGGCCGGAGGAGTGGGGCGCGCGCAACGGGTTCGAGCGGGACGGGCGGCTGAAGCCGGCGGTGGCGGAGCGGCTGGAATGGCTGATCCGGGAGGCGGACAAGCGCGGGATGGTGGTCGGGGTGGGCATCTTCACGCCCAGAAACGTGGCCAACATGGACGGGGACGAGGCCTTGAAGCGCGCCCTGACGGAGACGGGCACGTTCCTGAAGGATCGAGGCCTGCGCAACGTGTTCGCGGACATCATGCACGAGTACAACCACCGCCGCGTCGTGCCCGACATCTTCAAGGAGCCCGGCGGCGTGGAGAAGAAGGCGCGCCTCCGGCAGTGGCTGAAGGACGCGAATCCCACCCTCGAGGCGGGTGTCACCGCGACCATCGACCGCGGCACCGATCCGTCGTTTCCCGGCGCCGACTTCGCGGCGCTGCAGAAGACGATGCCCATACCCGAAAACGCGTCGGGAGGGTTCACGATGAACGTCGAGAGCCACAAGCGCGACAACTACGACTCCGACGGCATCTACACCGAGAAGAGCCTGGCCGAGCAGCGCGGCTGGTTCGAGGACTACAGGAAGCGGCCGAACGCGGGGTTGTTCCTGCACGCGGCCTGGATCACCGGCGTGACCGGCCGCAGCGGCACCGCGCCCAACGCCGAAATGGGCGGCGCCGGCACCGCTGATGATCCCGGCGTCCGGTTCTACTATGAGTGGGTGCGCGACAACGTCGGGCGTTGGCAATACCCGCGGCACGTCCCCGTCGCTGCGCGCCCAGGGAGGAAGTGACCATGCTGCGAGCGCGAACCGCGGTTGCCGTCGTCGTGCTGTGCTTGTGCGGCCGACTTTCCGCGCTTGCGGTCGAGGCCCCGATCCTGTGGACCGCTGGCGATGTCAGGTGGTCCGACCTGGCCGAGCCGGCAGGAGCCCGACAGGCGTCGCTGTGGAACGATCCCGCGACCGGTGATCGCGGAACCCTGGTGCGGTGGAAGTTCAACACCAAGGTGCCCGCGCGCGCCGCGGAACAGGACACGCACATCGTCGTCCTCGCCGGCACGTTCGTCCTGGAGATCGACGGAGCGGAGCAGAAGCAGTTCGGGCCGGGTGCGTTCGTCAGCCTCCCGAAAGGCAGCAAGTACGAGTCGGGCTGTGAAGCCGCCGGCGAGTGCCTCTTCGTGATGCACCAGTCGGGCCCCCGCGCTCCGGTCGCGAGCGGGTCGGATCAAGGCGACGTCCTCGAGCGGCTCGACCGCGTGGAGACGCTTCTGGCGCGGGTGGCGGCGGCACAACTTTCCCCTTCGACAGGAACCGCGTCCGCTCCCGCTCCGTCCGTGCCGCCCGGCACTCCCAACGACAAGCCGGTCGCCCCCGCACCGTCGCGGCCGCCCGCGCTGAACACGCCCCCCAAGCTGCCGCCCTCCGACCCGGAGAACTACAAGAAGACGCCGCCGCGC
The DNA here is from genome assembly GCA_046716125.1 of Candidatus Eiseniibacteriota bacterium. GTDB lineage: Bacteria > Eisenbacteria > RBG-16-71-46 > RBG-16-71-46 > RBG-16-71-46 > WS-11. The sequence goes on along the minus strand of JBKJXJ010000119.1, from coordinate 449 downwards.
CTCGACGTGCTCGTCCAGACCCGCTACGACCACTTCCTGGACAGGACGCGGAACAACACCTTTTTCCTGCGCAAAGCGGAAATCGGGTTGAAGGGCAACGTCATCCGGAACATCGACTTCTCGGTCGAGGTCGACCTCACGCGCGTGCAGGCCAATGACCCGTATCGGCGGACCTACATCCGCTTCACGCACTTCAAGAACCTGCACCTGAAAGCGGGACTCGAAAAAGCGCCCATCGGTCTGGAGGAGCTGATCTCCAGCGCGCAACAGCCGTTTGTCGACCGTTCCGAGGTGTCCGACCGTTTCTCCGCCGCGGAGGAGATGGGCATCTTTACCGAGAGCAACTTCACCAACTTCATGCTCCAGACTTCGCTCACCAATGGGGGGCGCCGTTTGCTCCGGGACGACAACCGCGCCAAGGCGTTCACGGCGCGCGCCGTGTGGTCGCC
>JBKJXJ010000118.1:0-3188 GCA_046716125.1 Candidatus Eiseniibacteriota bacterium | reverse complement strand
GACTAGGCCAATCGCATTGGTCTCACCATCCACGTGAGTCACTTTCCTCCTGGAACAAGCAAGTGGAACAAGATCGAGCACCGGCTCTTTTCGTTCATCAGCATGCACTGGAAGGGCCAACCCTTGCTGAGCTACGAAACCGTCGTCGCCCTGATCGGCAGCACCAGCACGCGGAGCGGCCTGAAGGTGAAGGCGGTGCTGGACACCTCGGAGTACCGGACAGGTATCAAAGTCTCGGCATCAGAGATGAAGGGGCTCAACCTGAAAGCCCACGCCCCTCATCCCCAGTGGAACTACACGATCTCTTCACGCCTCTAGATCATTTGTAAATATTATTTAGCAGTCCCTAAGCTAAGGCGTGATGAACTCGTCGCGGGGGAAGAGGTCCCAGTTCATCTGGCGGCGCGGGTGGCGGCTCTTGCTGACGTTCATGGGCCGGACCTGTTCGAGCAGCCCCATCGTCCCCTTGGCGCCGTCGTCGCCCAGGTAGCCGCGCACCTCCGGCGACATGGCACGCGCGCGCCAGGCATCGAGGTCCACCGCGATGGGCTGGTTGCTGCCGAAGAGCACCGAGTGATCGGGCATCCCGACAACGTACGGGACGGCCTCCACGAAGGTCGAGTACACGCGCTGGGTCGGAGCCCACGTACACACAATCCCTCCGGGCTTGAGCCGCCCGAGGACCTGGCGGAAGAACTCGACCGAGTACAGGTTGCCGCTGTACGCGGCCCACGGCGAGAGAGCGTCGGCCTCGATGACGTCGTAGAGCCGTTCCTCCTGCTCGAGCGCGTTGCGCCCGTCGCCCGCGCGCACGCGCAGGCGAGGGTCGGCGAGCAGGCGCGTCAGCTCCGCGAACTTCTCTCGCGCGGCGAGCTGCTGCAGCAGTCGCGGCTGCGAGCCCGAGATCTCGAACACCGTGAGGGACTGCGTTTCGGGACGGCAGGCCGAGGCCCACGCGGTGTCGCCGGAGCCGAGCCCGACGATGGCCACGTCACGTGGCGCGGGATGCATGATCGCCGGGGCAGCGCCGAGGTGCGTGTGGATGCCACCGTACGGAATCCAGCTAATGCTCTGCCCGCGGACTAACACGCTCCACACGCCGCTATCCTGCTGGACGAGCGCACCGACGCCACTCGCGTCCTCGTCCATGAGCGCCGAGGCACTGTCAGTGCCGTGCAGCCGCAGCCAGAACGCGCGCTGGCCGGGGAGGGCCGCGGCGAGGGCGACGAGCGCAGCCGCGAAGGCGGTAAACGCGCTTCTCCACCCGAACCGGCGGATGCCGATCCCCGCGAAGACGAGGCCCACCAGCATCAGCAGGCGGAAGGTGCCCGTGGTCCCCAGGAGGTCGAGGGCGAAGAGGCCGACGAGCAGGCTCCCCGCGACGCAGCCCGCGATGTTGGCCGCCTGGAGGATTCCGACCTTGCGGCCGCTGGTGCTCACTTCGTCTTGCACCGCCCGCTGCAGCGTGGGGAACGACAACCCCATGAGGATGGTAGGTAGCCCGAAGATCAGTCCGGGCAGCATCGCATACAGCCGCCAGAACCGCTCGGAGTCCCAGGCCCTGCCGAGCCCGAACCACTCCTTGGCCCAGTAGCCGTAGAACCATCCATACCAGGGCACCTGCGGGGGGAGGTTGGCGAGGAGCCAGATCCCCACGCCGGCATACACGAGGATCACGCACTGCAGGAGGAGGAACACGCGCAGCGGCCGCTGCAGACGCGAGACGAGCAGCGCGCCGAGGATGCACCCGATGGCGGCGCCGAGAAGGTACAGCGCGAGCACGGTCCCGAATGTGAAGGCGGTGGACTTGACCGCCGTCTCCAGGACGCGGAACCAGAGGATCTCGAGGGAGAGGGCGCAGAAGCCGCTCAGCGCGTACAGGGCGATCCACAGCGTGAACGCGTGGCGCTGGTTCGCCGTCACCTCTGGGGGAGGGGCATCCACGGCGCGGGCGTCGGCCGCGCGCCAGAGGAAGCGGCCGATGACGAGGCCCAGGACGCCGGCGGCAACGTTGGCCGCGGCCGCAGCGTAAACGGCGCTGCGGATCCCGAAGAAGCGCACCAGCAGCCAAGGCGTGAGGGCAGATCCCACGGCGGCCCCGAGCAGGTTGATCCCGTACAGCATTCCAATGGTGCGGCCAGCGCTCCCCGCGTCGGCGACCATGGCACGCACCAGGAACGGCAGCGACATGCCCATCAGCACCGTCGGCAACAGCAAGCCGACGAAGTGGAGGATGCCGGCACGCCAGGCCGGCGAGTACATCCACCCCGCCTTCAGGTAGAGGAGGTCGTAGTACAGCCAGCAGGAGAGCGCGCCGAAGGCCCCGATGCCGAGCTCCACCAGCGCGAACAGGCGCAGCGACTGGCGCGCCGTGACGCGCAGGCTCACGAGGCCTCCGACGTAGCTGCCGATGCCGAGTCCGGCCATGAACGCCCCCACGATCATGGCGATGGAGTAGATGCCGACACCGCTGTGGAGGGCGAGGATGCGCTGCCAGGCGACCTGGTAAACGAGCCCCGCGGTGCCGCTCACGAAGAACGCAACACCGGCCACGATCAGCTCCGGCCGGAAGGCGGAGGCCGGCACAGCGGCCTCTTCCGCGGCGCCCACGGCCGGCGGCGCCTCGACGGGCGAAGCGCTCAATACTGCGACTCGGAGGACGGCGTCAATGGCTGCGCCTCCACCCCTTGAGGAGGCGGCGGATCTCCTCGGCCAGCGTGTCCGGGTAGCACGGCTTGGTGAGGTATCCGTCGCAGCCGGCCTCCAGCGCCGCCTCTTTCGAGTCGCCCACGGAGATGCCGGAGGGCGATGACGGAGATGCCGCGGGTGATGTCGTTGGCCTTCAGGCGGCGCGTCGCCTCCCAGCCGTCGAGCTGCGGCATGTTCAGGTCCATCACGATGACATCGGGCGTCATGACCGCCGCCTTGCTGAGGGCCTCGAAACCTTTGGTGGCCACCTCCGGGTGGAAGCCGTGCGTGGAGAGATGCTCGGCGTACATGTCCCGGATGTCCTGGACGTCGTCCACGATCAGGATCAGCGGCTTCCGCCCGCCGCGAGAGGGGGTGACCGAAGGCATTCCGAGGTGCAAGCTACCACGTTCGAGGCCGCGGCCGCGCGGCGGGACGGACCCGCCTACTCGTGGATCTGCGGCAGCGCCGCAGGCTCGCCCGCGCTCGCCGCCGAAGAG
>JBKJXJ010000117.1:0-5814 GCA_046716125.1 Candidatus Eiseniibacteriota bacterium | reverse complement strand
GCCACGAGCCGTCCAGCGGCGGGATCGGGATGAGGTTGAACAGCGCCAGCGCGCAGTTGAGCACCACTCCGGCGTATCCCATCATCCCCAGGGGAGCCAGGAATCCCTCCTGCGGCGCCACGCGAGCCAACGCCGCGAACATGAAGGCGAGCAGGATGTTGGAGGCGGGCCCCGCCATCGCCACCTTGAGCTGGTCATTGACCGGGTGGCGCAGCCGTGAGGGGTCCACCGGCACGGGCTTGGCCCATCCGAACAGGAATGGCGAATGGGTGAGCATCAGGATCCCGGGCAGGATGATCGAGCCCATCGGATCCACGTGCGGCAATGGGTTCAGCGTCAGCCGGCCGCGATCGCGGGCGGTCGGGTCACCGTGCCAGAGCGCGACCAGCCCGTGGGCGCACTCATGCACCACGATGCTGATCACCAACACCGGGAAGGTGATGAGGACGCTGGGGTCGAAGTTCATTTCGGGCGCTCCAGAACAGGGCGAAACTCGTTGCGGCGCATAGTATGGGCTAGTTTGGGGGGGGTCAAGCATGGTGCGCCCTCACGCGTCGGACGGACATCGCGAGGAGGACGGCAGCCGGGCGTTCCCGGCCTGGCGCATCTGCTACCGTGGCGCGCGTGACCACCTCCCCGCCGCCTGATGGTCTGCTCGGCCAGCCCCTGCCCGACCTCGCCCTGAAAGACATCCACGGCGCCGACTACCGGCTGCGCCGGTTCGTCCCGCACCGGCCGCTGGTGCTCTTCTTCTACGTCCTCAACGGGACACCCGGCTGACTCCGCGAGCTTCGCGAGTTTCGCGAACGCCATCCGGACTACCAGCGCGCCGGAGTCGAGGTCGCGGGCATCAACGCCGACACGGTCGCGAGCAACCGCGCCTGGTCCGGGCGGCTGCGCCTCCCCTACCCCATCCTCTCCGATCCCGAGCGCGTCGCGGCCGAGGCGTTCGGGGGCTTGCGGCGCATCGGGATCGGCGGCTGGACGATCGAGCTGTTCCGCCGCCGCACGGTCCTCGCCGACCGCTACGGCGTGGTCGCCGCGCTCTGGGAGAAGGTGCATCCGCGCGGGCATGCGGCCGAGGTGCTGAACGCGGCACTCGCCCTCGAGCGTGTCGAGTCGGGCGGGGCGACGTCCGGTCCTCTGGCGCCGGGTCCCGGAGAGCGGACTACTCCGCGTTGACCTTGAGCACCACCAGCGTCAGGTCGTCGCTCTGGCCGCGGGTCCCGGACCATTCCTGCACGCGCTCGACCAGCGCCGCCATGATGGTGTCGGCGTTCTGGTGGAGCAGCGTCTTGACCAGCTGTTCGATGCGCTGCACGCCGAAGTGTTCGCCGCTTGGCGACTCGGCCTCGGAGATCCCGTCGGTGTAGAACAAGAGCACGTCGCCCGGCCTCAGCGCCACCGGGCGGTCGTCGTACTCGGCCTGGGCCAGCACGCCGAGCGCCACGCCGCCTTCCTCGAGGTACTCGATCGGGCCCTCGCGCCGGAACAGCACCGGCGGATTGTGGCCGGCGTTGCTGAAGATGAGCGCGCGATTCCGATGGTCCAGCACACCGTAGAACGCGGTCACGAACTTGCCGCTGTCGGTGCTCTCGTGGAGCAGGCTGTTGACCTTGCGCATGACGGCGCGGATCGCGAACTCGTTGCGCACCTCGGCCAGCAGGCTCATCCGGAACCCGGCCATGATGAGCGCCGCCGGGATCCCCTTGCCCGAGACGTCGGCGATCGCGATGCCGAGCCGGGTGTCCGAGATCGGGATGAAGTCGTAGTAGTCGCCTCCCACCTCGTCGTGGGTGATCGTGGAGCCGGCGATATCGAAGCCGGGAACCACGGGCGAGGTCTTGGGCAGGAACGAAGCCTGGATCTCGCGCGCGATCGCCAGTTCCTTCTCGAGCCGGCGGCGATCGAGCAGCTCACGCGTGAGCCGCGCCCGCTCGACCGCGACCGCCGCCTGGGCCGCGAGCGCCGTCACGAGCTCGAGATGACCCTCGTGGTAGACATCCATGCGGTCGTTCTCGAGATTGAACACGCCGATGATGCGCTCGCCGATCCTGAGCGGCGCCGCCAGCTCGCTGCGCGTCTCGGGCCGGGCGGACACGTAGCGCTCGTCCAGGCTCACGTCGGGCACGATCAGCGGCTCGCCGGTCTTCGCCACCCAGCCGACGATGCCGAGACCGACCCTGAGGCCGAACGCGTCGTCGCATCCGGGCGGGTAGCCGACCTGATTCACCAGCTCGAGCGCGTGGGTCTTGCGGTTCAGCAGGTAGATCGCGGCCGCGTCGTAGTGCACCACCTGGCGCAGCGACCTGAGGATGGCCTCGATGACCTCGTCCAGGTCCATCGTGGCGGAGAGCACGGTCGTGACCTCGAGGAGGACCTCCTTCTCGAGCGCCCGGCGTTCGGTCTCCTCGTAAAGGAGGGCGTTGTCGAGCGCGAAGGCGACGTGCTCGCCCGCGACCTCGAGCCGGTCCACGTCCTCGGCGGTGAACCCGTGCCCGCCGATCTTGTCGAGGCACTCGATGGCGGCGAACGCTTCGCCGCGGCGATGGAGCGGCACGACCAGCGCCGACCGGAACTCCGGGATCTCGCCCTTGAGCACCGGGCGCGCGTCGGCGGGGCCCAGGCGCAGCACCTCGCCCCGGCTGATGACCCAGCCCGCGAGCCCTTCATCTCGATCGCTGTAGAGCAGCGTCGGCGCCCCGTTGCCAGCCGGGAAATCGCGCGCGACCAGACGCCGCCCGGCGCGCCGCGCGAGCCAGATGCGCGAGGTCTGGCAGTCCACGAGCTTGCGGACATGCCGCCCGGCCGCCCTCAACAGCTCCGTCAGGTTCGTGCTGGCATCGAACCCCTCGCTGAGGTGGAGCACCAGCGAGGAGGTCGATGCACCCGCGGGTTCCGGGGCCGCGGGCGGCGCCGGGGCCGCGGGCGCGGCCGGGACGCCCGGGAGGGTGGATTCGGTCATGGGGCGCGACGGTAACATCCACCCCGGGGCCCTACAAACCCGGGCGCGCCTGGTTCAAGCCCCCGAAACACCCTGAACACGACAAAGCGGGCTGCCGATACCCCGTGGACCACATCGTTCCACCGCCGGACCCGCACCGGAGAAGCGCATGGCCAAGGACCACAAGCGTCTCGGCGACCTGCTCGTCGAGGCCAGGCTCCTCACCCCTCAGGATCTGGCCGAGGCGATCGCCCAGCAGAAGAAGAGCGGGGAGTTGCTCGGGGCGACGCTCATGCGCATGGGCCTCGTCACCGAGGAAGCCCTGATGCGCCAGCTCCAGCTTCAGCTCGGGCTGCCGCTCGTGGACCTCTCCGAGATGACCGCCGACGAGCAGGCGCTCGTGCTGGTGCGCGAGGATCTGGCCCGCAAGTACATCGCGCTGCCGATCGAGCTCGAGGGGCGCTCGAGCCTGACCGTGGCGATGGCCGACCCGCTCAACGTGGCGGCCCTCGAGGACCTGCGCTTCCACAGCGGCATGTTCATCAAGCCGGTGCTGGCGCTGCCCTCGGCGATCGCCGAGGCGATCGAGCGCTACTACCACATCGACCGCTCGGTGAACGAGGTCATCAACACGATCATCAGCTCCGAAGACGAGGTCATCATCAACGCGGTGACCGAGACCGAGCAGGCGCAGGCGATCGACGACCTCATCAAGGAGTCCGAGGGCCGGCCGATCGTCCGCCTCACCAACTGGCTGCTCCACCGCGCCATCGAGGAGCGGGCGAGCGACATCCACGTCGAGCCGCAGGACAAGGAGCTGATCGTGCGCTTCCGTGTGGACGGCCTGCTGCACGAAGCCCAGCGGCTGCCCAAGTGGACCCAGAGCGCGATCGTGTCGCGCATCAAGATCCTTTCCAACCTGGACATCGCCGAGAAGCGCCAGCCCCAGGACGGCCGCCTCATGGTCGAGGTCGCCTCGCGGCGCGTGGACATGCGCGTCTCGACACTGCCCACGACCCACGGGGAGAAGGTCGTCATCCGTGTCGTGGACCAGGGGTCGTCGCAGCGGAGTCTCTCCGACCTCGGCTTCTATCCCGAGGATCGCGGCCGGCTCGAAGGCTACCTCGCGAGACCGCAGGGCATCGTCCTCGTGACCGGGCCGACCGGCTCGGGCAAGTCCACGCTGCTCTACGCCGCGCTCCGCCACATCCAGAACGTGACCAAGAACATCGTCACGGTCGAGGACCCGGTCGAGTACCAGATCGCGGGGATCAGCCAGGTCCAGGTGGACGAGAAGGCCAAGAAGACCTTCCCGACCGCGCTGCGCGCCATCCTGCGCCAGGACCCGGACGTCATCATGATCGGTGAGATCCGCGATAAGGAGACGGCCCAGATCGCGTTCCGCGCCTCGATCACCGGGCACCTCGTGCTGACCACCGTCCACACCAACGACGCCCCGAGCGCGGTGACCCGGCTCATCGACTTAGGCCTCGAGCCCTTCATGGTCGCCTCGGCGCTGGTCGGGGTTGTGAGCATGCGGCTGGTGCGCACCCTCTGCCCCAGGTGCCGCGAGACCTACGAGGTCGATTCCCTGAGCCTGAACCGGCTCGGCGCCCGTGACATCGGCGAAGGGACGGTCGAACTCAGCCGTGGGCGCGGCTGTCCCATCTGCCGCAGCACCGGCTACCACGGGCGCATGGGCATCTTCGAGACGCTCGAGATCACCGAGCCCATCCGCATGCTCATCACCCAGAACGTCTCGGATTCGGCGATCCGGGTGGCGGCGCTCGAGAACGGCATGCGTACCATGGGCGAGGACGGGCTGAAGAAGGTCCTCGAAGGCCGCACCACGCTCGACGAGGTGTCGCGCGTCATCTATCTGGCCGACCAGGGCGTAAAGACCTGCCCCTCGTGCTCGACCGTGCTCTCGCAGGAGTTCGAGTACTGCCCCTCGTGTGGTGATTTCGTGGGCGAGCACTGCGGCGAGTGCCACCGCCGGCTCAACCCGGGCTGGGCGTGGTGCCCGTTCTGCGGCGAAGCCTCCCGGACCTCCAAGTCCGCGAGCGGCCGGCGCAACGGGCAGGCCGGCGAGAAGGCCGACGAGGATCTGACGGTCGAGCCGGCACGACACCGACCGATCGCCGGCGTCGATCCGCTCCCGCTCGAGAAGGCGGCGTAGACGAGGCACGCGGTTTCCGCGTAGGTTTCCCCCCGTGCCCGCGCTCTACCTCGTGATCGTCTCGGCGCTGGTGGCGCTGATCGCCTACCGGACCTATGGCGCGTTCCTCGCCGCCCGGGTCGCCACCCTCGACGACCTGCGCCGCACCCCGGCCCACACCCAGCGCGACGGGCGCGACTACGTGCCCACCAACAAGTGGGTGCTGTTCGGCCACCACTTCGCCGCCATCAGCGGCGCCGGGCCGCTCATCGGCCCCGTGCTCGCCATCCAGTACGGCTACATGCCCGGGCTGCTCTGGCTGGTCATCGGCGTCTGCCTCGCCGGCGCCGTGCAAGATATGCTGGTCCTCGCCGCCAGCGTCCGCCGCGGCGGCAAGTCGCTCGCCGAGATCGCCCGCGCCGAACTCGGCACCTTCGCCTACACCGTCGTCTCGGCCGCCATCCTGTTCATCGTCGTCATCGCCCTGGCCGGCCTCGGCTTCGTCGTCGTCAAGGCGCTCGGCGGCGAGGACGTCAATCTTCCAACCGGCACGAAGATCCAGCTCGCCGAAGGGACGACGCTCGATGACTCGAAAAAGCCGATCTATCACTTCCCCGCCGGCTGCGAGGTCCGCTACCTCGCCGACGACGCCCCCAGCCTGCGGCCGGAGCCGATCCTCGTCGAGACGAAGGACCCGCCGAAGGTCGATGGC
>JBKJXJ010000116.1:0-4131 GCA_046716125.1 Candidatus Eiseniibacteriota bacterium | reverse complement strand
CATGATCGAGAACTATCGGACGGGCAAAGTCTGGAATCGCTTCATGCAGAATCCCGAGATCATCGCCGGGCTCCAGCTGGCCGGATTCAACGCGGTGGTCGGGGTCGAGGACCCGCGGCCGGCCAAGGTGACCGGACACCTGGACGTGGTTCCCAATCCGATCGTCTCCAGGTCCACGATCCGCTACCAGCTCGTGCGGGCGACGCGCGTGCGGCTGACCGTCTACGACGTGAGCGGCCGCGAGGTCGCCCGGCTGGTGGACGGGGTGGAGGAGGCCGGATCGCACGAGGCGATCCTGGACGGCGCCACCCTGCGCAGCGGGGTCTACCGCTGCCGCCTCGAGGCCGACGGAACGACGCTCGAACGCATCGTGGTCCGGTTGCGGTGATGGGGCCCCTGCGCGTCCGGGTGAGCGCGCGGCACTCGAGGTCGGAGGGCCGCGCGGGGGTTCGACCCGAACGGACGTGCGGGCGATGAGGCGACCATCCTTGGGGCGCTCGCCGCGCGGCGCGGTCTCGTCGGTCGAACCTGCCGCCGCCCCTGCCTCGACACCTGCCGCCGCGACACCGCCCGGGCGCATCCTCGGGAATGGCCGCTACCGGACGCTCCTCACGTCGTCGGGGACCGGGGGCGCGTGGCTCGGCGAGGAGGCCCTGACCTCGTGGCGGGGCGACCGCGTCGAGGACGGGGACGGATGGTTCGTCTACGTCCGCGATCTGGCCGACGGCGGGTTCTGGTCTCTTGGGTCTCGCCCGGTCCCGGTGGCGGCCGAGCAGTACGTGACCGAGGACGGTCCCGGCTGGATGGCGTTCTCGCGTCGCGACCGGGGTATCGCGAGCCGTATGGACGTGTGGGTGGACGCGGACCTCGCGGTCGAGTGCCGCCGGATCACCCTGCACAACCTGACCGACCGCCGCCGCACGCTCGACCTGACCAGCTATCTCGAGGTCGTGCTCCATGACCCGCGCCATCACGCCGCGCACCCGGGATTCTCGAAGCTGTTCGTCCAGACCGAGTTCCTCCCGGATGGGGAGGTCCTCGTGGCCCGGCGACGGCCGCGCGGCGCGGAGGAGCGCCATCCCTGGCTCGCGCACGCGGTGCGCGGCGACGGACTCCTGAGTCACGAATCGGATCGCGGCCGGTTCCTGGGTCGCGGGCGCGGTGCCGACGCGCCGCTGGCGCTCGTCTCCGGCGCTCCACTCTCGGGCACGACCGGGGATGTCCTCGATCCCGCCCTCGCGCTGCGGCGGATCGTTGAACTCCTCCCGGGCGCCACCGCTCGACTGGACCTGCTGCTGGCCGCGGCGCCGAGCCGTGCGGAGGTGTTGGCGATCGTGGAGCGCCTGAGAGACCCCGGGACGTTCGACGCATCGCGCGATCGCGGCACCGCCCTCGCGACCGCCCGGCTGACCGAACAGGGCCTGAGCGCCGCGGAGGGAGAACGTCTCGAGCGACTGGCCGCCGCGATGCTCTACGGCGACCCGGCGCTGTGCGCGGCGGCTGAAGCGGCTCCGGCCGCCGGCGCGTCGCCGATCGATGGCCAGCCCTCGAACCCGATGCCCGGGCCGGTCGTGCTGGTCGAGGCGGGAGCGCCTGCTGCCGCCGTGGAGCGCGCGCGGGCGGCTCATGCCTACTGGCGCTCGATCGGCCTCACGACCACCCTCGTCCTCCTGACCGATCGATTCGAACCGGGAGCGATCGGGAACGGAGCCGATGCGGAACAGGGGATCCTCGCGTATGCGACCGGCTTGCTGGACGCCCGTGCGCTCGCATATCTCCGCGCGCGGGCTGATCTGCACGTGAGCGAATCCTACCCGGCCATGGGGTTCGGCCCGGCGGCGGCCGGGTCCGGGGCCGCCATCCCCACGCGCGCGCCTCAAGATCGGTCGCCCTCCGTGAGCCCGGCCTCGGGCGCGGGTCCCGAGGAGTGGCCCTGGGACGACGAGCCGTTACGCTGCTTCAACGGCTGGGGTGGGTTCAACGCGCGAGGCGACGAATACGTCATCCGCATGCCGCGCGATGCTGCGGGCGCCCCGCGTCTGACGCCGCGGCCATGGATCAACGTGCTGGCGAACCCCGGATTCGGCGCGCTCATCAGCGAGTCGGGAGCCGGCTGCACGTGGAGCCGCAACAGCCGCGAGCTGCGCATCACGCCCTGGTCGAACGACCCGGTCCGGGATCCGCACGACGAGGCCCTCTACCTGCGCGACGAGGAGAGCGGCCGGCTGTGGTCCGCGTTCCCCGGCCCGGTCCCCGGCGACGGTCCCTACGAGATGCGGCACGGGTTCGGCTACAGCCGCTGCCGGCACGCGAGCGCGGGGCTCGAGGTCGAGACCGAGGTCTTCGTCCACGAGAGCGATCCCGTCAAGATCGTCCAGGTACGCATCTCCAATCCCGGCGCGACCGCGCGCCGGCTCTCACTGACGGTCTACCAGCGGCTGGTCCTCGGCCACGATCCCGTGCGGGCGGGGCGCGGCGTGAACACCTGGACCGACGGGACCGAAGGGATCCTGTTCGCGCGCGACCGTGGATCGGCGGATTTCCCGGACGCGGTGGCGTTCGCCGCCTCGGTCGTTCCGGGAGGCGTATCCGCCGTGTCGACCGGCACCGACCGGGCACGGATCTTAGGCCCGGGCGGGAGCCCCGCGCGTCCCGCGGCGCTCCTCGCGGGCGAGCGTCCCGACGGCCGCACCGGCGCCGGGTTCGAGCCGTGCTTCTGTCACCAAGTGCCGTTCGACATCGGGCCCGGCGGATCGTTCACCTGCGCCTTCCTGCTGGGCGAGGCGCCGGCGATCGAGACGATCGAGGCGCTGGTCCGGCGACTGCGCAGGCCCGGGGCGATCGCCGACGCGCGCGAGGAGGTCGTCACCCGGTGGAAGGAGCGGTTGGGACGTCTGCGGATCGAGACCCCGGTCGAGTCGCTGGATCTCATGGCCAACGGCTGGCTCGCCTACCAGACCCTGGCGTGCCGGTTGTGGGCGCGCACCGCCTTCTATCAGTCGGGCGGCGCCTTCGGCTTCCGCGATCAGCTCCAGGACGCCGCCGCGTTCCTTAACACCGAGCCCGGGATCACGCGCGACCAGATCCTGCTCCACTGCGCTCACCAGTTCGTGGAGGGGGACGTCCTCCACTGGTGGCACCCGCCGGGTGGGCGCGGGATCCGGACGCGCTTCGCCGACGATCTGCTGTGGCTCCCGTTCGTGACCGCCGCGTATCTGAGGGCGACGGGGGACGCAACGGTGCTCGACCAGCCGGTGCCGTTCCTGGTCGCCCGCGGGCTGGAGCCGCAGGAGGACGAGGCGCTCCTGACCCCTGAGGTCGGCGGCGAGGTCGCGGACGTGTATGAGCACTGCTGCCGGGCCATCGACCGTTCGCTGCGCACCGGCGCGCACGGGCTGCCGCTGTTCGGCAGCGGCGACTGGAACGACGGGATGAACCGGGTCGGCCGCGAGGGCCGGGGCGAGAGCGTGTGGATGGCGTTCTTCCTCCATCAGGTCATCGCCGACTTCGTGCCCCTGTGCGAGGGGCGTGGCGACGCCGGGCGCGTGGCGCGCTGGCGCGCGCATCAGGGCCGCCTGGGCGAGGCGCTCGAGCGGGCCGGCTGGGACGGTGAGTGGTACCGGCGCGGGTACTACGATGACGGAACGCCGCTTGGCTCGCGCGACAGCGACGAGTGCCGGATCGATGCCCTCGTGCAGGCCTGGTCCGTGCTCTCGGGCGCAGCACCCCGGGAGCGGAGCGAGCAGGCCATGGATGCCATGGAGCGCGAGCTGGTCTCGTGGGAGCACGGGCTGGTCCGCCTGCTGTCGCCGCCATTCGATCGCACCCCGCATGACCCCGGCTACATCAAGGGCTACGTCCCGGGCGTGCGTGAGAACGGCGGCCAGTACACCCATGCGGCACTCTGGGTCGTGGCCGCCATGGCGCGTCTGGGACGGCGCGAGCAGTCGGCCCGGCTGCTCGCGCTGCTCAGCCCGGTATCGCACTCCGGCTCACCGGCCGACGCGGAGCGGTACCAGGTCGAGCCCTACGTGGTCGCCGCGGACGTCTATTCCAATCCCCAGCACCTGGGCCGAGGGGGGTGGACCTGGTACACCGGCTCGGCGAGCTGGATGCTGCGCGTCACCATGG
>JBKJXJ010000115.1:0-2816 GCA_046716125.1 Candidatus Eiseniibacteriota bacterium | reverse complement strand
CGCTATCACGCCACCTCCAGCTCGCGACGGAGCGTCCGGATCATGCGCCCGACCCGCCCCGGCCCGCGCGCGGGCCGCCAGCCTTCCGGCACCTTCGCAAGGTCGCGGCGCAGCTCGCGCTCGATCTCCCTCAGCTCGGCGAGGTAGGGCAGATAGAGATCGTCCTTGAGGACCGGCGTGAGCTTGGCGCCATGGCGCGCCAGGCCGGGATCGAAGAGCCGGGGCCCGAGCCGCTCGAAGCCCTGGAATCGATAGGTGACGAGCGGCCCGCCGCCCACGCGCAGGCTCTGTCCGCCGAGGCTCACGGGGTGCTCCGCCACGTTCCATGGCGCCGCCCCGGCGCCCGGGTTGGCGAGGACGTGGACCCCCTCGAAGCGCGTCGGCCAGTCGTCGAGGTACTTGAGGTGGGCGTGCTTCCCCTCCTCGAACCGGTCGTAGCACCACTCCATGCAGCGATTGCGCCACCACGCCAGGCACTCCCGCGCCAGGCGGTCGTCCATGAACGTGAGCCAGCTCGAGTCGTAGAGACCCTGCTTCGCGAAGTCGCGGCGCGACTCCGGGAGGCGACGCGGCGTGATCGTGACCGAGCCGGTGACCGACTCCTCGAGGACGCGCGCCGGGTCGGCGAGGAAGTAGACGTCGGCGTCGAGATGGGTGATGGGTGTGGCGCCGGGCACACGGGTCAGCAGGTGCCAGAGGAGCGCGGGCGTGCACGTGAATCCGTACTCGACCCACGTGCGATCAGCCCTCACCGACCTCAATCTCGGCTCGGAGGCCTCGAGTTCGGCGAGCGGCAGCACGTGCATGCCGGGAAGTGGCAGGGCGCCGAGCACCCGCTCGGTAGGGGGATCGAGGGCGAGCACCCACAGGACCGACCCCGGCGCGTGGCGCGTCAGGGAGTGGTAGAGCGCCAGCCCCTTGAAGAGCCGGCCGGAGTCAACGCTGGTGCAGAATTGTCGCATCGGTCACCTCGTCCGCGGGGCGGCTTTCCAGCGCGCATGGGCCGCCTCGAACGCCGCACGGAACTCGCGATCGAAACGCTCGGCCGTGAAAGGCGCCGCCTGGGCGCGGAGCGTCGCCGGATCGAACGTGTGCCCCTCGCGCAGGCGGATCGCGCGCACCAGCCCGGCGACGCTCTGCTCGCCGAACAGGACACCGCCCGGGACGAGCGCCTCGCCGCCCGCGGCCACCCGGGCGAGCGCGTCCCGATCGGTGCCCCGCCCGACCGTCTCGAGCGCCCCGCCGCGCCCCAAGGCGATCACCGGACAGCCGGCCGCCATCGCCTCGACCGGGATGATGCCGAAGTCCTCCTCGCCCGGATAGAGCAGTGCGCGGGCACGGGCGAACGTCCGGACCACCTCCGCGTCCTCCGCCCAGCCGCGGAACTCGACCCCTGGCCCGGCGTCCCGGCGCAGGCGCTCTCCCTCCTGCCCGCTACCCAGGACGAGGAGCGCCCGATCGATCTCACGACAGGCCGCGAGGGCGAGATCCCCGCGCTTGTAGGGCGCCAGCGCCCCGGCGAGCAGATAGCGGTCCGCGCCCTGGCCGGCGCCGGCGTCCGCCGCGGCGAACCGCGCCACGTCCACCGGCGGATGCACCACCACCGCGCTCCTCTGGTAGTGCCGGGCGATGCGGTCGGCGACGTGCTCCGAGTTGGCGATGAGCGCGTGGGGCCGGTCGCTGGTGGCTGAGTCCCAGGCGCGCAGCCGCGCGCAGGTCGAGCGCACGTACCACGAGAGCGGCCAGGGGAAGCGCCCCGGCGGGAAGTACTGATGCTCCTGATCCCAGACGTAGCGCATCGGGGTGTGGATGTAGCTCAGGTGGAACGTGCCGGGCGGCGTGCGCACCGCGCGCGCGACGGCGTGGCTCGAGGAGATGACGGCGTCGAACCCCGCGAGCCGGAAGCGCTCGATGGCGGCCGGAAACCAGGGCAGGTACCAGCGGTACCGCGTCGCGATCCCGGGCATGGACTGGAGAAACGAGGTGTGGATGGGATGCGCTTCGAGCGCCGGCGAGACCGACCCCCGGTTCCACACCAGCGTGTAGATCGGCGCCTCGGGGAACATGGCGGCGATGCGCTCGAGCACCTTCTCGCCCCCGCGCATGCCGGTGAGCCAGTCGTGGACGAGGGCGACCTTCATGGCGTCGCGGGCCGCGCCGGCACGGGCGCCTCGTCATCCCACCCGCGCGCGGCATGGGCGATCCCCGCCAGCGTGAAGAGCAGGAACAGGAGCTGTTCGTCGCCGAAGGCGTGGTCGAAGAGCGCGGCAAGGAGGAACCCGGCGAACCCGGCCGTGGCGCCGAGCCGCACGCCCGCGCCGAGCCCCTGCCCGCGGCGCAGCCCGGGCGGCCCCGCGGCGCAGGTCACGATCACCGCGACGCACAACGCGAGGAACGCGATCAGTCCCACCACCCCGGTGGCGATCGCGACGTGGAGGTAGCTGTTGTGAACGTGCGCCGGGTGCTCGACGGCGTGCGGCGACCGGTAGCTGTCCAGCAGACCCGTGAGATTCTGGAGCCCAACACCCGTCACCGGGTGATCACGGAACGCGCGCCCCCCCGCATCCCACATCAGCACGCGCTCGCGGCTCGCCGGATGCGCCGGATCGAAGGCGCTGCGCAGCCGTTCGCCGAGATCGCCCGGCATGGCGAAGTAGGCCACCACCGCGACCAGCGCCAGGATCAGGAGCGCGCGCGGACGCCTGAGCCCGAGCATCACCGCGAGCGAGACGGCGAGGCCGAGCCACGCGCTGCGCGTGAAGCTGGCGGCGAGGCCGGCCGCGCCCGCGAGCGCCGCGGCCGCGGCGCCCCAGCGC
>JBKJXJ010000114.1:0-3271 GCA_046716125.1 Candidatus Eiseniibacteriota bacterium | reverse complement strand
CGCCTGGGTCATGCACGGCCGCGAGCTCTACGACGACGAGATCCGCTGGCTCCAGGGCTTCCAGCCGCTGATGCGCTGGGAGAAGGGTGTCGCCCGGCTGATCGCGCGGCGCGAGCGCGAGCGCATCGAGCGCGCATTGCAGGCCGACCGCGTGGATCGCGCGGTGCATCTATTCCGGGCAGCCCGGGCGCAAGCGCGTGCGGCCGGCACCGCGATCGAACCGGATCTGATGATGCTCGGGATCGAGACCTATCGCCGGGCCTCCGACCGCATGGCCAAGCACGGCCGGCTGTCCGACGCGGCGGACTGGGCGGACAGTCTCCTCGTGCTCGCGATCCGCGCCCCTGCCCCCGAGCATCGCTACGCGGCACTCGCCGGTTTCATGGAAGGGCTGGAGCTGCGCGTCCGCGACGGCAAGCCGTGCGCGGCGCTGGCGCATGTGCAGTGGGCGAAGCGTGGGCTGGGCGGTGTCGTCCCGGGATTGCCCGAGAACGTGGAAGAGGATCTCGCCGGGCAGTGCGCCCAGCAGCGCCGCGAAGCGCTGCGGCGATGATCCGCCCGGGGGTGTCCCGGACGCACGAAGAGGGCCGATGAACGCACCGCTCGCACCCGCCGCGCTGATCGCCGCCGATCGCCTCGAGCGCCGCCTGCCGGACGCCAAGCCCACCTACGCCGACGGCGAGGCGGTCGGCGAGGCCAACCGCTGCCTCTACTGCCACGACGCTCCGTGCGTCACCGCCTGCCCGACCGGGATCGACATCCCCGGGTTCATCCGCAAGATCGCGACCGGCAACGTGCGCGGCTCGGCCCGCACCATCCTTTCGGCCAACCTGCTCGGCTATTCCTGTGCCCGCGTCTGCCCGGTCGAGGTGCTGTGTGTCGGCGCCTGCGTCTACAACGACTGGCACCGGTTTCCGCCCATCCAGATCGGCCGGCTCCAGCGCTACGCCGTGGAGAGGACGCTGGATGCCGGACGAGGCGCGACGCTGTTCACGAAGGCGCCCGCGACCGGGAAGAAGGTCGCCTGCGTCGGCGCCGGCCCCGCCTCATTGGCGGTCGCGGGCTATCTCTCGCTCGAGGGCGTGGCGGTGACGGTATTCGAGAAGCGCGACGTCGCCGGCGGGCTCAATACGACCGGCGTGGCACCGTACAAAATGCACGTCGAGGGTTCGCTCGCCGAGGTGGACTTCATCCGCTCGCTCGGCGTGACGATCAGGACCGGCGCCGAGGTGGGCCGGGATCTCGCCCCGGCCGACCTGCTGCGTGACTTCGACGTCGTGTTCCTCGGGTTCGGGCTCGGCGCCGATTCGCATCTCAATGTGCCCGGCGAAGACGGCCCCGGCGTGGTGGGTGCCACCGCCTGGATCGAGCGTCTCAAGCTGGAGCCCGGATACGCGCTCGCGGGCGTCCAGCGCGCGCTCGTGATCGGCGGCGGCAACACCGCGATCGACGCCGCGCGCGAGCTGTCACGCCTCGGCGTGCCCGATGTGACGATGGTCTACCGCCGCACCGCCGCGGACATGCCCGGCTATGGGCACGAGATGGAGCTGGCGCGCAAGGAGGGCGTCCATCTGATCGAACGCGCTGTGCCCGGGGAGTTCGTGCGCAAGAATGGCGCGCTCAAGGCGCTGCGCCTCGCCGACGGCCGAGAGCTTCCCGCCGATCTCGTCGTGCTCGGCATCGGCCAGGCGAAGCTGCGCGAGGCGGTGGCCGGATTCCCGGGCGTCGCGCTGGACGAGAAGGGGCTCGTGGTCACCGACCCCGCGACCGGGCGCACCGGGAACCCCAAAGTGTTCGCGGGCGGCGACGCCCTGGGCGGCGAGCTGGTGGTGACCGCCGTCCAGGAGGGCAAACGGGCCGCGAGGGGCATCTGCGCGGCACTCGGCGTGGCCGTCCGGCCGGACTCCCCGATGAGGGCCGGGCACGCGTAAGTCACTGTCTGACAGCCCCTGTCGGACCCCCTGGGGTTGAGCCAGAAAAATCTGGTGCGGGCCGAAAGTCGTTGTCCTAGACTCCCGTCCGCATCGATCCGGGCCCACGACGCCGGACCAACAAGGGGTTTGGGGGGGGCGTAGCGCGGGATACACCGCGTGGCTGTATCGAAGCGACACGGATCGAAGCGGTATCACGCTCCGCGTGGCGTACCCCCCATCACACTGGCTCGGAGACCGGAACCCCCTTCGGCTCCGACCCGGTGTGGGTCGTCTGCCACGGAGGATCCGTCAATGCTTCGTTTGCGTGCCTCGTTGCTCGCCATCGGTCTACTTGTCGCCTCGTCCGCGAACGCGGGGACCCCGGTTCCGCAGTTTCAGTGGGCTTCCCAGCCGCTGGCCCCCACCGGGCAGTCCTCGTCTCACGGCGTGGCGATGGACTTCTCGGGCAACACCTTCGTCTGCGGCACGTTCACGGACACGCTCACGCTCTCGACCGGCACGATCCGGGCCACCGGGAACACCGTCCCGAACAATACCGACGTGTTCCTGGTGAAGTACGCCACCAACGGAAGCGTTCTCTGGGCACGTAAGGGCGGCAACCAGACGTTGGGGAGCAACGAGGTCGGTTACGCCGTCGCGGTGGATCCCGCCGGGAACTCCTACATGACCGGCGAGTATTCCGGCGCCTCGCCGACCTTCTTCGGCGCCATCCAGATCGACGACACCGGGGGTGGCACGTTCGTGGTCAAGTACGACCCCAGCGGCAACGTCCAGTGGGCGAAGTCGCTGAGCACCGCCGGCGTCGGGAACAGCATCGCGACCAGCGGCTCGAACGTGGTCTACGTCTTCA
Source organism: Candidatus Eiseniibacteriota bacterium (assembly GCA_046716125.1). Lineage (GTDB taxonomy): Bacteria > Eisenbacteria > RBG-16-71-46 > RBG-16-71-46 > RBG-16-71-46 > WS-11. Next base: position 487 of record JBKJXJ010000114.1, on the reverse strand, counting down.
TGGGCGGATTCCCGACATCGTCCATCATCAGGCTCGACACGGCGGATGGCACCGTCCTCAACTCCTTCGACTTCACCGGCATGAGTTTCGACCAGATCCAGAAGCTCACGGTGGACGGTTCGGGAAACGTGATCATCTCGGGCAGCTTCACCGGCACCGTGGACTTCGACCCGGGCGCCGGCACCTCGAATCTCGTCGCGGCCGGCTCTCTCGACGGCTTCATCGCCAAATACGCGAGCACCGGCGCATTGATCTGGGCGAAAAAGCTGACGAGCATCGGACAGGATGTCGTCAAGAACCACGCCCTCTCCGCCAGCGGCGAGGTCTACTTCTCAGGCAACGCGGAGAATGCCCCGACCATCGGCGTCGTGACGGCCAATTCCGGCGAAGTTGTCGGGCGGCTCGACGCGGATGGAAATGCAGTGTGGTTGAGGAACACCACCTCTGATTTCATGGGCACTCCCCTCGACCTGTACGCCGATGGCAT
>JBKJXJ010000113.1:0-3059 GCA_046716125.1 Candidatus Eiseniibacteriota bacterium | reverse complement strand
GGGCAGGACGGGGCGCCGGGGAACGACCCCGACACGGTGTGGATCGGCCACATCTACGACGCGACCTACACCGCCGGCGGCAAGATGACGGCGGGCGGCTACGGCCCGTACAAGGTGGGCCGCGGTCCCAACCGGCCGAAGAGGCTGGGCTCCACGATCGGGGACAACGGGACCTGGGACTTCGACCGGTTCCAGGTGGGCGAGACGGACTCGCTCCAGGGCTGGTGGCCGGTGGCGCGTGCCTACAACAGCGGCTCGAATCATCACTTCCCGGACTATCGTCGCGCCTTCTTCGGTCTCGATTACGGCAACCAGGTGAACTACGTCATCAACCAGGGAGGCCCCAAGCGCACGTACGGCGTCGTGGGGCTCTGGCATCGTGACCGTGGCAACGACATCGTGATCGGCGACTCGATCGCCGGCACGAACGTGCAGCCGGTGCTGTGGTCGCCGACTGAAGTGGGCGGCCTGGGCTCGACGGCGTCGGCGTGGATGGGCATGCGCTCGCACGGGGACCTGTCGCATGTGGACATGGTGTCCAACGGCGGCACCGGCAACCCGTTCAACTCTTCGCTGCTCCAGTATCAAGGGAACAACGGGTTCAATCCGCTCGGTTCGGCGCACGTGAACGGCACCGACCACGACTTCCCGGGCTACGGATCGCAGATGGACCAGATGCTCTACCGGGACATCGTCCTCGCTGCCGATACCGATTCCCTGGTGATCTCATTCAACTTCAGCACCAACATGTCCACCAGCAAAAGGCTTTTGGGAGACGGTCAGGAGATCGGCTGGTTCGACAAGGATCCGATCAGCGTAGCGCAGGCCGGGGTGGGCATCGGCGCCTCTCCGACCAGCGATGGCAACTTCATCAGCGCACATGCGGCGGATGCCGCCGCGCCGTGCGACTCGTTCATGGTGTACGTCGGCGCTCCGGTGGACGACGACGACGTGACGTTCTCGGCGCCGCTGTTCGTGGGCGGGAACGAGATCACGACCGTCTACGACAAGAGGCGGCGGTGGTTCTCGGAAGTGCTCCGGCTCAACGGACAGTGCTCGAGGTGGACGCCTTGCACGATCATCGGTAGGGAGATCGCGAGCTACGCCGGGATTAACGCGCCGACCTCGGCCTCGGTGAACTTCGGCGGAACCTACCCGGCCGCACTCCAGGCCATCCTGGACGCGGATGGAACGACGGGGGACGGTGGGCGGCTGCGTCTCGTGTTCCGTGTCAAGACCAACCGTGGCTTCGACGACCAGAACGCCGGCAATCCGTTGGCGGCCTTCAACTCGGGCACGCGGGGTGCTGCGATCGTGGACAACGTGGTCGTCAACGGCTGGGCCGCCTCAAACGGCGACTTCGAAGCCGCCGACGCCATCAACAACGACACCGCGGTGGAGGCGACCGACGCCTGGAAGTCGACCGGCAAGCCGCCGGGGGTGTACTTCCACGCCCACTCGGTCAACACGCTGGCGTTCAACGATCCCTGCGGCGGTCTCGACAGTCCGAATCGTCAGTGCAACCTGTACGGGAGGGTGATCACATCGGGCGACCACGACGCGCAGGAGAAGGACGGTGGATCGTTCGGCTCCAACACGCAGGACCGGATGCGCTGGCTGGCGTCGCCGACGATCAACCTCAAGGCGTCGGGCAACGGGCCAGGCTTCTACAACGACATGGGCATCGACGATGAGGTCGCGATCACGACTACCGACTACGATGTGTTCTACTCCTACTACAATGCGGGGAACGTGAGCGCGACGTCGACGACCGGCCAGTTCATCTCGATCGGCTGGCAGTCGTATCCGGCACGTCAGATCAACGGCAACATCAAGTGGGGCGAGACCCGCCACACACCGTCGCTCTTCTTTTACGGTACGCGGGCTTGCTTCGAGACGTTCTCGCCGGGGGCCCGTGCCAAGGCCAGCGGTCTGATCCGCACGACGAACGGCCAGAACCGGCCGGACTCGCTGCGCGTGTATCTCCACCGGATCGGTCGCTGCTACACGTTCACGCTTGTGGATGCGACCTGCGCGCCGACGATCGGTGACTTTGTCGGAACGTACTTCGATAACATCTCGGTGGCGCTCATCGATGGCGCGGCGCCCCCGGCGCTCAGCATCTCGATCTGGGATCTGATCAACGACGCGTTCCCGGCGAACCGTAACGATGCCCTGATCCCGGCCGGGTTCGACACGACGGCGGCCCAGATCCGTACCGGGATCAACCGCGCGGCCGTCACCGGCGCCGTCACCCGTCCGAACATCTCGGGCGACTCGGTGGTCGTCACGGCGAACGGCAACAACCACCGGGTGGACATGGTGTTCCGTATCCTTCCGGGTCCGGGTAACTACAACACGACCGGTTCGAAATCGTCCGGCGTGAAGAAGCGTCCGGACATCGCCGGCGCGGCGGTGTCGAACGACGGTTCGTTTTTCGGCGAGTACATGGCGAATGCGGGCCAGTTCGGCAGCCACGCGAACCATATCGGGAAGGGCCCGGGGGGCACGAACTGGAGCCAGCACATCTGGAACAGCGCGCGCATGGACACGGTCGAGGCGAACCTGTTCCCGACCGCGAACAACGGGTCGGCGGTGGGTCTGATCCCCGGGGTCTACCGCGGGACGTACCACGAGAGTGACTCGAAGTTCCCGACGCTCGGGATCCTGAAGAACATCTGCGTCATGCCGGTGCCGACAGGGGCGGCCAACTCGACCAACATCGCGTGCAACGGCACGGGCTGGGGCTCCTATGGCGCCGGTTCGGGCTGGGACGGGGTGACGACGACGAAGGAGCACACCAAGATCCTCCCCGACGGTCTGCTGACGCCGGGCTCGCACGTCCAGTACTTCTTCCGCAAGTCCGACCTCTCGACGCCCTCCGTGTTCGAAATGGCGCCCGACACGAACTTCATCTTCCAGCCGAGCGAGGGGAGCACCGACGGGCACCGCTGGCAGCAGTTCGGCGTGCTGCCCGACCGGTGGAAGGACGGGGCCTGGTCGATTGCGGACCGGAACGCCAGTGCGCCGGCCTGCATGCTCTACATCGACTGGGCGGA
>JBKJXJ010000112.1:0-6080 GCA_046716125.1 Candidatus Eiseniibacteriota bacterium | reverse complement strand
GGGGGACAGCCTTAGGCTTACCGGCTGCTACGTGACGGCCTCGGCCCGGTGCGCACCACCCGCCAACAAGCCCACGCGCGCCGAGCTGGAACGGTGCCGGCCGTTCCTTGCCGCCGAGACCGGGCTGCTCACGCGCGTGCGCGTCGTAGTACTGCTCGGGCGGATCGGCTGGGAGGCGTGGCTCCGGGCGTCGGGATGGTGGGAGAAGCTCCCGGCGGGCGGGCGGCCACGCTTCGGACACGGCGTCGAGTCTCGGCTCCCGGGCGGCACGGTGGTCCTGTGCTCGTTCCACCCCAGCCGACAGAACACGAACACCGGGCGGCTCACGCGCGCGATGTGGCACGGTATCTTCCGCCGCGCGCGGGCGCTGGTGGGCGAGTAGGCGGAGGCGACAGACATCCACATGGCCACTATCGAGTCCAAACTCCTTGGCGCGTTCGAGGAGCACTCGGTCGAGGGGATCCGGCGGATCCTCGACGCCGGGTTCGACGCCCGTTCCCCCATCAAAGGCAATTCGGCAGTCAACGCCCTGGTCGAGATGTACTCGCGATCGGATCGCTTCCCGGATTGTCTGCGCCTCCTGCTCGAGCGGGGGGCGGTGCTCGACGATCCGCGGATCGGGCCCGTCCTGCTCGATGATGCGGAGGGCCTCCTCGCCGCACTCGAGGCGGACCCTTCGTTGATCGAACATCGGACGACGATGGTGTCGGCGTTCACTCCGCTGGTCGGCGCCTCCCTGCTCCACGTCGCGGCCGAGTTCGGGAACCTGAAGGTGGCCCGGATCCTCCTCGAGCAGGGCGCCGATGTGGATGCGAGAGCGGCCTTCGACGATTGCGGACTGAACGGGCATACCGCGCTGTTCCACACGGTGAACTCGAATGACAACCGCTCGGCGCCGCTCCTCCATCTTCTGCTGGAGGCCGGGGCACGACCGGATCTGAGGCTCGCGGGCATCACCTGGGGCAAGGGCTTCGATTGGGAGACGACGTGTTTCGACGTCACACCGATCTCCTACGCCCAACTGGGGCTGCTCCCACAGATGCACCGGCGTGACCGTGACATCTATGCGAACATCACCCGTCTGCTCGAGGCGGCGGGTCGGAACGCGCCGCCGCTCGGCAATGTTCCCAACCGGTACCTGCGATCGGACCGGTGATCGCTGACATCCTCCCGGAGCCGGACTCGATGATGGGACTCTTCGCGGAACGCGCGCCCTGGTTCGTCGCCGGGCCGCTGATCGGGCTGCTGGTCGTGGGTCTCCTGTGGGCGACCAATCGCCCGCTCGGCTCGCTGGGCGGCTTCATCGACCTGCTCGCCTGGCTGCGCCGGCCGTCGGACGGCCTCAAGCACACGGTGTTCTTCCTGGCCGGCACGGTCCTCGGCGGCCTGCTCTCGGCGCTCGCCGCCGGAGGGCTCCAGCCGGGGCCGGGCTATGGATCGTTCGACGCGCGATTCGGCACGGACGTCGCGACCCGTTCGCTGATCCTCGTGGTGGGCGGCACGGTCATGGGCTATGGCGCGCGCACGGCGAGCGGCTGCACCTCGGGCCATGGGGTGTGCGGCACGGCGCTCGGCTCGCCGCGCAGCTGGGTCTCGACCGCGGTCTTCATGACCACCGCGATCCTCGCGGCCAACGGGCTCGCGCTGTGGATCGGGGACCCGCGATGAAGCACGTCATCGCCAGTCTGCTCGGCGGCGTGGGATTCGGCTTCGTGCTGGGCTGGGCCCGGCTCACCGAGCCCGACACGATCTACGACATGCTGCGCCTGCGCGAGCCCGATGTATTCCTCCTCATGGGTTCGGCGATCGTCACGGGCGCGATCGGCGTCCGCCTGCTGCGCCGCGGCGGGGCGCGCACACTGGCCGGCGGCGAGCCGGTGAGCTGGAAGACACTGCCCGCGAACCGCGATCACGTGATCGGCAGCATGCTGTTCGGTCTCGGCTGGAGCATCGCGTGCACCTGCCCCGGCCCGGTCGCCGCGATGATCGGCCGCGGGCAATGGTCCGGAGCGTTCGTCGCGCTGGGTCTCTTCTCCGGGATCGCGCTCCGCGATGTGCAGAAGGGCCGCGCCGGGCAGGCGAACGCGCGGGCGGCCCCGAGCGTCCCGTCGCTCGCGCCCGGCGCGGAGAGCATCGGTCTCTGACTTCGTGCCTGGTTGCAGGGTCGCCGAAACACCCTGACACTTGACATCCGGCGCCCGCGGGTCCCCAATGAGCGGGTCGGAGATCGAAGTGGGCCGGCGGCGCGCGCAAGCGTGACCGCGGGCCACCCGGCATCGTCGAGCGACGCTCGGCGGAGTCGATACCGCGGAGCTTCCTCGTCCCCAGAGGAGGAGCCATGCCCTTCCACCTCGTCCGGCTGCCTGCCCTGTCACCATCCGGCGCGCTGCGACTCGCCCTCACCGTCACCGCGATCGGCTTCCTGGTCGCCGGTCCCGCCCGGCGGGACGCCTGGTCCCAGACCGGGGCCGTGACCGGCCGGGTCGTGGACGCGGAGACCCGCGAACCGGTCAGCGAGGCGCTGGTCGAGCTCATCACCGCCGGCCGGCAGCGGGTCGCGGCCACGACCTGCGACGCGGAGGGACGGTTCTCGATCCCCGGGGCTCCAGCGGGAAGCTACTCGCTCGTGTTCTCGCGGCTGGGCTACGGGATCCTGCGGCTCGATGGGATCACCGTCGGGGCCGCACCGGCCGACATGGGCGACGTACCGTTGGTCTCACGGGCGCTGCGCATGAACCCGGTGGTCGTCACCCCGTCGCGGGTCGAGGAGAAGGCGCTCCGGGCGCCGGCCTCCACCTGGGTGGTGGGCACGCGCGACATCGAGACGCGGCCGGCGACCTCGTCGGTCGAGCACGTGCGCGACGTTCCCGGCGTGGACGTCGCCTCCAACGGGCTGATCCAGCACAACGTCGTCACGCGCGGCTTCAACAATGTGTTCTCGGGCTCGTTGTTCGTGCTCACGGATTACCGGTGGGCGTCCGTGCCGTCGCTCCGCTTCAACGCCTACAACCTGATCCCCGCCACCGACGAGGACATCGAGCGGATCGAGCTGGTGCTGGGTCCCGGCTCGGCGCTCTACGGGCCCAACGTGTCCAACGGCGTCATGCACATCCTCACGCGATCCCCGCTCACCCACCCGGGAACGACCCTGAGCGCCATGGGAGGCGAGCGCGAGGTCGCCCAGGTGAGCGGCCGGCACGCGGGGCGGATCGGCTCGCGGGCGGGCTTCAAGGTCTCGGCGAACTACTTCCGCGGACGCGACTGGGTGTTCCATGACCCGGTCGAGGAGGCGCAGCGCACCGCCGCGATCGGCGGCGGCGCCGATCCGGCCACGCTGCTGATCGGCGCCCGCGACTTCGACGCCGAGCGCTTCGGCGGCGAGGGCCGCGTCGACTTCCGGATCGGGGAGGAGACCGACCTGATCGTCGCGGGCGGCTTGAGCCAGATGGGCAGCAGCATCGAGCTGACCGGCGTCGGTGCGGCGCAGGGGAAGGACTGGCGCTCGAGTTACGTCCAGAGCCGGCTGCGCCGCGGGCCGCTGTTCGCCCAGGCCTACGTCAACTTCAGCAACGCGGGCGAGAGCTACCTGCTGCGGGACGGCAGCCGGCTGAAGGACAACTCGCTGCTCTACGTCGGGCAGCTCCAGCACGCGCGCCGGCTCGGCGAGCGGCAGCGGTTCATCTACGGGCTGGATCTCGCGCATACCGTGCCGCGCACCGGCGGGACGATCACCGGGCAGAACGAGGACGACGACACGATCACCGAGTTCGGCGGGTATCTGCAGTCGGAGACGAAACTGAACGAGCGGCTGGTTTTCGTGGGCGCCCTGCGCCTCGATGACCACAGCCGGGTGAAGGAGGCGGTGTTCTCGCCGCGCGCGGGATTCGTCTACCGGCCGGTCGACGGCCACAGCGTCCGGGCCACGTACAACCGCGCGTTCAACCAGCCCACCACCAACAACCTGTTCCTCGACCTGGTCTCGTCGCGGAATCTCGGCGGCCTGCCCTACGACGTGCGGGTGACGGGCGTGCCGGAGGAGGGCTTCCAGTTCGCGCGCGACGTGGGCGGCCGGCCGCTCATGCGCTCGCCGTTCACCGACAACCTGGGGATCGGCCCCGAATCCATGCAGCTGCCCCTGGACGCTGCGGTGTTCTGGCCAATCGTGCAGGCCTTCGAGGGGCGCATGCAGTCGGTTGCAGCACCCAACGGGACTCAGGTGGGCTCGGTCATGCGGGTCTTGAACCCCACCACTCGGGGTTTCGACCTGGTTTCCGATGTCAAGGACGTCGATCCGCTCAAGTCGCAAATCAACAACACGGCCGAGATCGGCTACAAGGGTTTCATCGCCAACCGTCTGAGCTTGGGGGTGGATCTCTATTATTCCCGCGTCGAGGATTTCGTCTCGCCATTGTTGGTACCGACTCCCAGCGTCTTCCTGAACCCCACCCAGCTCGCGGGCTGGTTGGCGACGCATGGGGTTCCTCCGGAATCCCTGGCTTTCTACACCGCGAGGGTCGCGAGCATCCCGCTCGGCACGGTCACGCCCATCAACACCGTGGGCGACCCGTACGACATCTTCCTGACCTACCGGAACTTCGGCACCGTGGACCTGTGGGGCGCGGACCTCGGCGCGACGTTCCTGGTGAACGACCAGCTCAGCTTCACCGCCACCTGCTCGATCGTGGATCGAAACCTGTTCCGCAACCAGGACGGCATCGCCGACATCGCGCTCAACGCGCCGATGAACAAGGCCACGTTGTCGGGCAACTACCGCAATCCGCGCACCGGGCTCTCGGTCGAACTGCGTGGCCGGTACGTGGATCGCTTCCCGATGAACTCGGGGGTGTTCGTCGGCGTGGTGGATTCCTACGCCCTGATGGACGCCAACGTCTCGTACGCGCTCCCGTTCTCGCGCTCGACCGAGGTCGCGCTCGCCGGGACGAACCTGTTCGACGAGCGGCACGTGGAGTTCATCGGCGCGCCCGAGCTGGGGCGCATCGTGTTCGCGAGGATCCGGCAGAGCTTCTGACGCGGTGCGGAGCTCCGGGGCGGTGACCGAGATGCCGCTTGACTCCCCGCCCCGGGCACCGCATGGTTGCCCGCGACATCTTCCGGGTGCCCATCGAGGGTGATAGGGAAGGGGGTGCGAATCCCCCACGGTCCCGCCACTGTGATGGGCGCCGCGGATCTCACACGCCACTGATCGAAAGATCGGGAAGGCGAGATCCGCATCCGGTCACGACCGGAGCGCCCTGAGTCAGGAAACCTGCCCGGAAGCCAGTGCCCGTGACGCTCCGCGAGAGGGCGTCGTCGGCCGACGGCCTTCCGCGCGCCGCCCGCCCCGTCCCTCTCAACTGAGGGTCGGGGCGTTTAGATCGAGAGCGCGCGCGACGCCATGATCGGCCTTGCATTGGTCCCGCTGCTGCTCGCGGCCCCGGTGAGATCCGCTGGGGGCGCCGCCCTCGGGGACACGGTCGTCCTCCTGCCCGGGGTGCGGGTGGAACGCGCGCGTCCCGGCGGCGACGCGCGGCGCCGGCTGCCGACCGCGTCGGTCACCGAGCTCGAGGCAGGCGCCTCGGGCCGCGCGCTCGAGACCCTGGCCGAGCTGCTCGGGCAGGCGGCGGGCGTCCGCGTCCAACAGTACGGCGGGCTCGGGGCATTCAGCACCGTCTCCGTGCGCGGGGCGCCGGCGGGTCAGGTCGCCGTCCTCCTCGATGGCGCGCCGCTGAGCGGGGCCGCGCACAGCGTCGTCAGCCTCGGCGACCTTCCGGCTACGGCGATCGAACGCATCGAGATCTATCGCGGCAGCTCACCGCTCGGCATGGGACCCGCAGCGCCCGGGGGCGTCGTCAATCTCGTCACCCTCGCCTCGCCCGATCTGCGCGCGGCGCGCATAATGCGCGGCGCCTTCGGCACCTGGGAGGCGCGCGGGAGCGTGGGCGGACGCCGCGGTGTGTTCTCGGGTCTGGTCCACGCCGGGCATCAGCGTTCGCGTGGCGACTTCCGGTATCCCGACGACAACGGCACGCCGTTCAACCTCGAGGACGACAGCCTGAGCGAGCGCGTGAACAACCGGTTCG
>JBKJXJ010000111.1:0-3639 GCA_046716125.1 Candidatus Eiseniibacteriota bacterium | reverse complement strand
GACCTCGGCCCCGCGCACGCGAACCCGCACCCTGACGCCCGTGTCCTCGAGGAAGCTGGAATCGTAGCTGGGGAACTCGTCGAACGCCCGCCCGTCGGGGCCGATGCGCTGGACGCAGTAGCCGCGCTCCCAGCGAAGTCCTACCGCGATCAGCGGCATACCGAGATCGTGGGCCGACTTGATGAAGTCCCCCGCCAGCACCCCGAGGCCCCCGGAGTAGATGGGAAAGGTCTCCGAGAGGCCGTATTCCATGCAGAAGTAGGCGACGCTGGGGGACTGGGGCATCGGGCTCCGGGTGCGGGAATGGACACATAACAGGACAGGCCGGGTGATCGAGCCGGGCATGATACGTATGCCGGGACCGGCTGTCACGGCACGCGCCTGTCCCGGAAGTGGCGGCCGACGTAGACTGCGCGGCGACCGGAAGGAGGGTCGGTGATGAGCGATCGGTTTTCGATCTCGACGCTGGTGCTCGCGATCGCCGTGGTGCTCGCGGGGGGGCTCATCGGACGGGGCATCGAGCGGTTCCGCGCCGCCGATCGCTCGGTCTCGGTCAAAGGCGTGGCCGAGCGCACCGTGACCGCGGACAACGCACTGTGGCCGCTCCGCATGGTGGTCGCCGACAACGACCTCGACGCCGCCCAGCGCAGGATCATGCGCGACCGCCACACCGTGCTGGCGTTCCTCGCGCGCTTCGGCCTCGACTCGACCGCCACCGAGCTACAGGGCTTCGAGGTGGCCGACACGCGGGCCAACCCCTACCAGAGCGGCATCGCGGCCAACCGGTTCATCATCACGACCACGCTCATGGTGCGCACCGGCGAGCCCGAGCACATCCGCGAGGCGAGCCAGCGCGTCGGCGATCTGGTGGCCGCCGGCGTCGTGCTATCGAGCGGCGGCCCCGGATACGGCGGGCCGACATATCTCTTCACGCGTCTCAACGACCTGAAGCCGGAGATGGTCGCAGAGGCAACAGCCAATGCTCGCAAGGCGGCCGGCGAGTTTGCGCGCCAGTCAGGCAGCAAGGTCGGAGGCATCCGGCGCGCCTCTCAGGGCGTGTTCGAGATCCTGCCGCGTGATGCCGCGCCCGGAGTGATGCAGGAAGGCCAGATCCAGAAGACCCTGCGGGTGGTGTCGACGGTGGAGTACCTGCTGCACTGAATCGCAGCGGGCGGCCGGCGGGAGGCGCGCGACGAGTGGGGCCATTTATGGGGACCCTGCGAGGAGCACGCCCCCCGCCGGCTGCCCGCCGCCCGACTAGCCCGACAGATCGGCCTTGTCGGCCGCCGAGCCTTCCATCACCCAGCGCACGCCCTTCGAGCACGGGCAGGTGCCGCCCACGCGCTTGAGCTTGGGCATCTTCATGATCGCGTCCTTCACCGTCAGTGCGCCGGTCGCGACGCCGCGCAGCGCTCCGGCGTAGTGCTTCATGTCGCGGCTCGCGACGTATCCCTCGTTGAGGTGCTTCGCCAGGTAGCGCAGGTATTCCTCGGCGTCGGTGAAGGTCTCCCCGTCGAGACCGACCATGGCGAACGCCGGCTCGCCCTTGCGGCGGAAAAAGCGCCGGTCGGGCAGGCGCAGCAGGTCCTCGTGCCGCACCCCGTGGTGGACGCCGCGAGAACGCTCGAGTTCGACGAGCGCCGCGTCGGCCTGTTCCGGCGAATAGGCCGGGAAGCGGGCGCGGATGAACCGCAGGTTGATGTCGCGGATCATGCGCCGCACTTCCTCGATGTACTGGTCCTGGGCCTCGCGGTTCTTCATGTCCTTGAAGCCGAACTTGAGATTGGTGTCACCGCCCCGCTCGTCGCCGAACATCTCGAGGCCACGCGGGAACCACTTGTTGATCGAGCGCTGGACCGCGGCCATGGTGATGAACGGGTCCCCCTGGGCGGCGCGCTGCGCCCAGCGACGCATCGGGATCACGCCGGCGGCCAGGTGGAACGCCTCCTCGCGCAGCATCGGCGGCATGCTGTCGGCCATCGGCTTGTAGGCGCACACCTTCTGCATCGTGAGCTGATACTTGCCGACCCGATCGATGATCGCGGCGAACGTGATGTTGTCGATGAACGAGTCGTAGTCGAGGTTGAACGCGTCGAGCACGTGATTGCCGGTCTGCATCGAGAGGATCTCTTCGACCATCTGCTCGCCGGTCACGCCGCCCGAGACGTGGCTCCAGTCCTTGGACAGGAGCAGGTGGAGCATCTGGTAGCCGTGGCGCAGCTCTTCGGCCATCACGCGCATCACCCAGAAACGGTCCTGGTCGTCGTCCGCCCGCTCGAGCGTGCCGGCGTGCTGCTGGATGGATCCGAACTCGGTCGAGGCCTGGGCCTTGATGATCGCCAGAAGGTGGCCGGCCTCCTCCTCGCTGAGCTGCTCGGGGTCGAGCCGCTTCGGCTCGCCCTTGTGCTCGCCGACCTGCACCAGATCGGGCGTGCCCAGCTCCAGCTTCGCGCACAGGCAGAACCGCTCGTCGGTCGGGAAGTACTTCTCCCAGTTGTCGAGCAGGGTCGAATAGTCCTTGAAGTTGTGGCGCGCCCAGTGCTCCACCGCGCCGTGGTAGCGCTTCTCGAGAGTGACGTCCTCGACCTTCATCGCGCCTCCCGCGCCGGCGGTTCGAGAGGCATCTCGAGCGCTTCCAGGGGCGAGGGGCTCAGGCCCAGCGCGCGCAGGAAGCCGGTGAGCCCCGCGTCGCCGCGGTCCACCAGCGTGCGCACCGTGCGGGCGCCCCCGGCCCGAAAGTGGTCCACCATCGCCGTGAACATGCGGCGGCCCAGATCGTGCCCCCGGTGGTCGGGGTCGATGCCGAAGCGCTCGATCCAGCCGCTCGGCTCCTCGAGGCCGAACTCGCCCGCGCGCAGATCGCCGAGCATGAAACCGACCACCTTGCCGCCGGCCTCGGCCACCTGCGAGGCGCCCGGGTCCCGGCGCAGATAGAAGCCGACCCGCCGCTCCCAGATGTCCGGCCGGTAGGTGCCGCTGATGCGCTCATCGATCCGGACGATGGCGCTGATGTCGAGCTCGTCCAGCGGGCGGATACGCGTTTCGGCCTGTGTGCCGGGCATTGGGCTGCTCCTGAGGTCGTCTTTGGCTGTCAAGGCGGACGCAGATTAGCAGGTTTTCCACCGTTCCGGCAGGGCGCACCGTCTGGCTAAAAACCGACGGCTGAGGCAGTTCTGACGTCCCCTCGGCAGAACGCCCTTGCTTTCAAGCGGCGCACGACAGTATCCTCTGCGCTCCTTCAACAGGGGCCCCACCCTGAGACGCAGCATCCTGCTTTGAGTTTCTTGCGAGTTCGGGTCGCGTGAGCCTAGGCCGCGCTAGCCTTCCGCTTATCCCGCGTATCATCAATTGCGTTTTTCCAACGTCTCGTGGGAAGGAGCGCCCAATGAACACCCGGTACGCAGTAGTAATCGCCATGGCAGTGACGCTCGCGTTCGCAGATGGAGCACAGACGCCAGCGCTCGCTCAGGGCGACTTCGACACGCCGACGCTGACTCTCGGCGCGACGGGTCTCGCCCGCCAGACCGTCACCATCACCGCCGGCGCTTCCGGAGCGCCGCAGGGATTCACCCTCTGGTGGATGAAGAAGTCGGATTTCATCGCGAACAATGGCGAGTGGTGGCTCTACGGCGACCCCAA
>JBKJXJ010000110.1:0-5303 GCA_046716125.1 Candidatus Eiseniibacteriota bacterium | reverse complement strand
CATCGAACGGGGTGACCGTGGCGATCAACGACGTCGGCGTCATACGCCTTCCGAGCGGCGACGACGTGGCGATCGCCGTCCTCGTCGGAGAACCCCGCGGATCGGTACGCCGAGCCGAAAGGCTGATCGCGCGGGTCGCACGCAGCGTGTTCGATGCGTGGAGTGCTGGGGATTCCACGGGACGCCCGTGAACGGGTCGCATCCAGGGTCGTAGCCAGTCCGGCGGCATCACGCGCCGCGCTTCCGTACGATCGTGCGATCGAAGTGAGAACTCCTCGACGTCAGTCGATCACGACGAGGCGCTTACTGTGAATGGTGGCGCCATTCGTTCGCATCTGCACGAAGTAGAGTCCTTTGGCGACCGTGCGCCCCCCGGCGTCGCGCAGATCCCAGGCGAGTGCATGCACGCCCGCCGGATACGTCCCGCCTGCGAGCTGGCGGACCTTGCGCCCGCCCGCGTCGTAGATCGCGATCGACACGATCGCTTCCTGCGGCAGTTCGAATCGCAACGCGGCTTCTCCGCGGGCCGGATTCGGCCCGGCGGCGAGGAGTACTTTGAGCGGAAGCGAGCCAGTGTCCACGGCCGTGGTCGCCGGGACGACTCGCAAGGGCACATGCGGCGAGATGCTGGTGAAGCGTCTCCCATCGCCGTTGTAGGTGGCGCTGAACGAACGGGCGCCGAGGTAGGGGGCGGCGATCGTGATCGTCGCCTCTCCGGCGATGTTCACGATCGCGGTTCCGAGCAGCGTCGTACCGTCAAAGAACTGTACGGTGCCCGTCGGCGTGCCGGATGCGGGCGCGCGCACGGTCACCGCGGCGGTCAAGGTCAGAGGATTGCCGAGCACGACTGGGTTGGGGCCGGCGTTGAGGACCGTGCGGGTGGGCACGAGCCCGAGCCGCAAGGACACTGTGCTCGAGGAGCGGTTCACGACCGCCAGGTCGAGCCTGCCGTCGGCGTTCACGTCTCCCGTGACCGCCGCCTGCGGGTTGGTGCCGCATGTGAGATCGGCGCGTGGCCCGAATCCGCCGGTGCCGTTCCCGAGCAGCACGGATGCGGAATGGGCCTGGTAGTTCGCCGTCACCACGTCGCGCCTGCCGTCGCCGCTCACGTCGGCGACCCAGACGGAGGCGGGAGTGACCCCCGTCGGGCTATCGGTTTTAGGGGCGAAGCCGCCGGTGCCATTGCCGAGCAGGACCGAGACCGTGTTGTCGGCGATGTTCGTCACGACGAGGTCGGGGTCGTTGTCGCCGTTCATGTCTGCGACCGCCACCGAACTCGGCCCGGATCCGCTGGCGAAATCCGTCTTCGGTCCGAATCCACCAGCGCCGTCGCCGAGGAAGACCGAAATCGTGCTCGACGTGTTGTTCGCCACCGCGAAATCGGGCTTGGCGTCGCCATTCACGTCCGAGATCGCGATCCAATAGGGCTGGTTCCCGCAAACGTAGTCGGTCTTCGTTCCGAATCCACCCGAGCCGGCCCCGAGCAGCACCGAGGCCACGTTGTTGCTGCTCGCCACAGCGAGGTCCGGCTTCCCATCACCGCTTACATCGCCGATGGCGACCGACACGGGATTCGAGGCCGTGGTGAAATCGGTCTTGGCGCCGAAACCGCCCGCTCCATTGCCGAGCAATACCGATGTCGAGCTGGCAAAGAGGTTCGCCGCGACCAGGTCGGGCTTGCTATCGCCGCTCACGTCCGCGATGGCGACCGAGGTGACACCCGAGCCGGTCGTGAAGTCGGTCTTCCCTCCGAGGCCCCCGGCGCCGTTGGCCAGCAGCATCGACACGTTGCTTGAATTGAGATTCCCCGTCGCCACGTCCCCGAAGCCGTCTGCGTTCACGTCCCCCATGGCGACCGAATACGGCGTATCGCCGGTGGCGTAATCGGTCCTCGCGCCGAATTGGCCCGCGCCGTTTCCGAGCAGCACGCTCAGATCGTTCGAGTCGACGTTCGAGGTGATCAGATCCACGGCCCCATCGCCGTTGAGGTCCCCGATCGCCACGCCATTCGCGAAGGTCCCCACCGCGAAGTCGCTGTGAGCGCCGAACGATCCGGCTCCGTTGCCGATCAACACCGACACTTGCGTCCCAGACGAAGAGACGGCGGCGTCCGCGTTGCCGTCACCATCGACGTCGCCGATCACCACCGTGGTTGGGTTGGCCTGGGTCGCGAAATCGGTCTTTGCACCGAAAGCGCCCGCGCCGGTCCCGAGCAATACCGAGAGGGTGGCGCTGACGCCGTTCGCGGCCACGATGTCGAGCCGGCCGTCGTGGTTGAGATCCGACAGGGCGACGGTGATCGGAATCGAGCCGAGGACGTAGTCCGTCTTGGGGCCGAATCCTCCCGAGCCGTTGCCGAGCAGAACCGAGGCGCTGTTCGCGTTGGCATTCGCGGTCACGAGATCCATATAGCCATCGCCGCTCACGTCACCGGCAGCCACCCAGTTCGGTCCGTCGCCCGTGACATGGTCGACCTTCGTCGGGAAACCGCCCGTCCCGTTGTTGAGCAGCACCGAGACGCGATCTGTGTTCCAGTTGGCCGTGACAATGTCGAGGCTGCCGTTCTGGTCGAGGTCGGCGAGAACAGCCCCGACAGGCCCGGTTCCGATCGGGTAGTCGGTCTTGGGCGCGAGCGTCCCCGTTCCATTCCCCGGGAGCACTGAGACCGAATGGCCGCTGAAGTTTGCCGTGACGGCGTCCCGAAGTCCGTCTCCATTCACATCTCCGAGGGCGACCGAGTACGGACCGGCCCCCGTGGGGTACTCGACCTTCGGGGCAAACTGTCCGTTGCCCGCGCCGAGGAGGACGGAGACGGAACTCGTGCCGAAGTTGGAAGTGATGAGGTCCGCATTGCCGTCGTGGTTCAAGTCACCGCGTTCGACCCAGTAGGGCACCGAACCCGTGGGCAGATCGAAGCGCACGCCGAGATTAAATGCCGCTCTCGCGGGAGGGGAGAGGGTCGCGAGGAGAGCGATGACGACCGTCAGTGTCGAGGAATGGCGCCGAAGCGCATGCCCAGGAAGAATGAAGCTCGATGGGAGAGCGGATTGCATGGGCGGCCTCTCAGGTAAGGGCCATCTTCTTCGGGCACCGCCTCGCCTGGAATCACGGACGTGCCCGACGAATGGCAGGAGCAGCTTACCCGCACCATGGAGGCACTGACCACTGGTTTTTAAGCCGAAGCGCGCGCCGATTCTGGGGGTCGACTTCCGCGCTCGGCGATGCGGGCCATGTCAAATATACTGGTCGCTGCAACCTACGAAGCTGCTGGCTTGTGCGTGGGCTTGAGTGTGGGCGGTGACCGCAGGCCCACTTGGCGGATGTACGACTGGCGGTGGGCCGAAGGGGAGAACCACTTCCGCAAGGCGCTGCAGCTGAGCCCTGGGGATGCGTCGGTCCACTGGCTGTATGCATACGTCCTTCCATGTCTTGGGCGATTCGACGAAGCGCTCGACCACCAACACACGGCGCAGTCGCTCGATCCGTTGTCTCAGTTTCCGGTCGCTGGCGAAATGTGGACTCTCTACCTGGCGGGACGCTATTCCGAGGGCGTGAAGGTGGGCCAGCGGGCGCTCGCCCGCGACAGCGCCTACGCCGTCACCTGGCTTAACCTCGCGCTGTGCCACGCCGAGCTCGGACATTTTGATGAATCGGTCCGCTGCGCCCGGAGAGGCATTGAGCTTTCCGAAGTGCCTTGGGGAAAAGTCATTCTTGGTTCGGTCTATGCACGGGCTGGGAGGATGGAGGAGGCACGAAAAGAGTTTCGGCGGCTTGGGGAATCGCCCGGTCGGGTCCAGTTCCTCTATCGCGCAAGAGCCCACCTGGCTCTCGGTGAAAAGGAGCCGGCATTGGAACTGCTCCAGCGTGCAGTCGCCGACCACGAAGAGGAACTCGCCACGCTTCGTGTCGATCCCGCATTCCGCTCCCTGTACGGTGATCCTCGATTCGAGGCCCTCGCGGCGCGGGTGGGCCTTTAGTATCCAAGAGGATTGCTCAGGTTGCCCGGTGCCGAGCCGAATGACCGTGCTCCGTCGGGAGAGTCCGCTGTCTAGGATCTCGAATCCGGGACGGCTGCCCTGTCGCATAGCTAGTTAGCGAACCAGGCACGCGTTCTTATGGACCGCGTGCCTGCTTGATTCCCTCGCTCATCGCCGTGCGCTATCTTGTTGCGTCATGGCCTCGTAGTTCAGACGGATAGAGCAGCGGTTTCCTTCTGTGATCGAGGGCGAAAACTGGAGTTCAGAGGTCGAGCGAGTTAGCAGGCGTCGCTGCCTGTAGTTACGAAGCGCCCCAAGGAGATAGCTGACCTTGGGGCGCTTTCTTTGTATGGTCCCCGCCGGTCACGGCTGGACGTGAGAGGACTTTGAGACCGTAGCCAAACCGTAGCCGGGAGAGCATCGGTCTGCTGAACATCAGCCGCATGAATCGAGGGAATGAACGAGATGCTCGGGCTGCTACTGGTAATCGGGTTTGAGGCGACCGCGATACACTTGAGAACAGCCCAACGAAGAGGAGGAACGCATGCGCTGTCCTGGTCTGATTCTTCTGGCCGCCGTGGGTATGACCCTGATGAGCTGTGCGAGGACGCAGGACACGTCATCCGGAGGGAAGGCCGACACGACCACCGCGCAGGCTCCCGATTCGAGCGCAAGAGCGGTGATGCTCGTCGCCGAGCTACCGGCGGGGATCGAAGGAGTCGAGCTCGCCCGCGAAGGACTCCGCGTGAAGGAGGGCTACCATTACGCACAGGAGACGGATTCGACCTTTGCCATCATTCGGACGAGCGATGGCCGGAAGGTCTCGACGGGTGGATGCGGCTGCCCCTTGATCAACATCGGCTGCATTCCGCTTCGAGCGCCCGGCGGCATCATCGTGTGCTCGAGGTTCGTCTGCTCCCCCTGCGGTCTTAGGGTCACCGCGGGAGGTCTGCAGGTCGAAGTTGTGCGCTACGAGAAGCCCTGAAAGCTCGCAATTCGTCGGCGCAAGGCATCGCTCGTCCTCTCCGCCCCCGGTAGGTCATGCACGGCGTGTGGGAATGACCCTCGCGAGTGCAACGAAGCGTGGCTTCTCGAGATAATCGAACGCGTCAGGGCGGCTGCCCTATGGGTCGAGTGCCTCGCCTCGTTTCGCTGAACACCGTTTGCTATCTTGTTGCGATGTGGCCCCGTAGCTCAGACGGATAGAGCAGCGGTTTCCTAACGAGGGCGACGCGAAAAACACGAGTTCTGAGGTCGAGCGAGTTAGCAGGCGTCGCTGCCTGTAGTTACGAAGCGCCCCAAGGAGATAGCTGACCTTGGGGCGCT
>JBKJXJ010000109.1:0-6330 GCA_046716125.1 Candidatus Eiseniibacteriota bacterium | reverse complement strand
CGCCGGGAGCGCACGAAGGCGGCGGCGAAAGGCTCGCGCCTCGCGGCGGGCCGCCCGCGGGCCGGTGCGCGCCAGTGGGTGGCGCGACTGGTCGCGACGATCGTCGCGGCGGTCACATTCGTATGGGGTTTCGCCGAGCTGCGCGCCTCGCGCGCCGGCTCGGCCGCTCAGGCCTTCATGACCCGCGACCCGGCGCGCGCCGTGCAGGCGTCGACCGTTGCGGTCACGCTGGCGCCGCACGATGACCGGCTCTGGCGGATGCACGCTCAGACGCTCCTCTGGCTCACCACCCTGAGCCCGGCGCCGCCCGGCGCGCTGGCCGAGGCGGAGGCCGCGGCCCGACGCGCCGTCCTTCTCGCTCCGGAGCGGGCCGAGAACCACATCATCCTGGCGCGTACGCTGGGCGCCCGCGAGGCGAACGGGGACACGGCCGCGCGCGCCGCGGCCGAGGCGGAGTTCCGCCGCAGCTTCACGCTCGCCCCGATGGACGGCCTCGGTCTCATCGAGTACGCGGATCACGAGGCCCTGCTCGGCCGTGCGTCCTCGGCGCTCGCGGCGGC
Source organism: Candidatus Eiseniibacteriota bacterium (assembly GCA_046716125.1). Lineage (GTDB taxonomy): Bacteria > Eisenbacteria > RBG-16-71-46 > RBG-16-71-46 > RBG-16-71-46 > WS-11. The sequence continues at coordinate 5,770 of JBKJXJ010000109.1, read as the reverse complement.
ACGACGAGCAGTCGCGCTCTACCCGGACGAGGGCCCGGTGGGCGAGGCGCTGGCGCGGGCGTGGCTTGCGGCGGGCGAACCGGACAGCGCGCGCGCCGCGCTCGAGCGGGCGCTTGGCGCCACCTGGCGGAGCGCGGACGGACGACGCGCGGCGGCACGGCGTCTCGGCGAGCTGGGTGGCGTCGCGCCGGTCGGACGTTGACGCGCGCTGGTCCTGATTCGACTTGTTCCGCCCGCATCACGGGCGTCCACTCGACTCGCCGAGGCCTCGTTTCGCCCCCCGAACGTCGGCCGCACGGCTTGAACGCGCCCACAGGGCGCGGATAGACTCGGCCGCGCTTCACTCACGAGATCCCGGCCGGCGTTCACCCGAGGGAGGTCCCATGCACCGCGCCCTGCGCGCCGCCTGCGGAATCGCGTTCACCGTGGCGCTGCTTGCCCCCGGCTTCCATGACGCCCATGCCGCGGCCAAACCGAAGGCGCGTCCCGCCAAGGCTGTGGCCGCGGCGCCCGCCGGGCCGGCGCTCTCGCCCGCCACCTTCAAGGTCGAGCGCCATACCCTCAAGAACGGCATGGTCCTGCTGACGCACGAGGACCACGCCGTCCCGGCGGCCACGTTCTGGCAGTGGTTCAAGGTCGGGTCGCGCAACGAGGCCCCGGGCATCACCGGCATCTCTCATTACTTCGAGCACATGATGTTCAACGGCTCCCAGAACGTGGCGCCCAAGGAGTACGCCCGCATCCTCGAATCGAACGGCGGCTACTCGAACGCCTTCACCGACCGCGACATGACCGCCTACTACGAAGACATCGCCTCGGACCGGCTGGACGTGGTGTTCCGGCTCGACTCGGATCGCATGGCGTCGCTCTCGTTGCTGCCCGAGCAGCTCAAGAGCGAGATCGAGGTGGTCAAGGAGGAGCGGCGGCTCCGCACCGACAACGACATCGCCGGGATGCTGGACGAGCAGCTCTACGCCGGCGCCTTCCTCGCCTCGCCCTATCGGTGGCCGGTGGTCGGCTGGATGGGCGACCTCGAGCGCATCACGCGCGAGGAGTGCGTCGCCTACTTCCGCACCTACTACGCGCCCAACAACTGCATCCTGGTCCTCACCGGCGACTTCGACACGAAGACCGCGCTCGCGCAGATCGAGAAGTCGTTCGGGGCCATCCCGGCGCAGACGCCGCCCGCCAAACCGATCGACTCCGAGCCCGAGCAGAAGGGCGAACGCCGCGCCGAGGTGCACTATCCGGCCGAGAACGTCAGCTTCCAGGTCGGCTACAAGGTGCCCGGCGTCGCGAGCAACGACATCCCGGCGCTCGACGTGCTGTCGTCCATCCTCGGCGACGGCGAATCGTCACGGCTCCATCAGGCCTTGATCTACCGGCGGCAGATCGCCCTGAGCGCCAGCAGCTTCATGCGCACCCGGCTTGCCCCGACGCTGTTCGAGTTCAACGTCGAGATGAAGCCGGGGCGGGCGGCCGCCGAAGGGGAAGCGGCGCTCTACGGGGTGATCGACACCCTGGCGAAGCAGGGTCCCACGCCCCGCGAGCTCGAGAAGGCGAAGAACCTGCTCGAGGCGTCGTTCGTGAAGTCGCTCAAGACCAACAACGGCGTGGGCGAGCAGCTCGGATTTTACGAACACGTCTTCGGCGACTACAACGCCATGTTCAGGGCGGTCGATCGCTATCGCGCGGTCACGGCGGAGGACTGCCGCCGGGTCGCGCAGAAGTATTTCGTGCCGCTCCAGCGCACCGTCGTCGTCCTGGTGCCCAGGCGCGACCCCGCCGCACAGGCCCAGCCCTGACGCGGTCTTCAAGATGACCTCCCGAAAGGACCGCATGCTCCGCCGCCTCCTCGTCGCGACCGTGCTTCTCGCCGTGCCGGCCGCGGTCCCCGCGACCGCGGCGCCGCTCCGGCTGCCGGCCTACACGCGGACCACCCTGGACAACGGGCTCATCGTCTACGTCATGCCGACGCGGCGGCTGCCGCTGGTGGACTTCCGCCTGGTCGTGCGCGCCGGCTCGGTCAACGATCCGCGCGGGAAAGAGGGGCTGGCGAGCCTCACGGCGGACCTCCTGACCCAGGGCGCGGGCGCCCGCAGCGCCCAGCAGATCGCCGAGGACATCGCGTTCGTGGGGGGCACGCTCAACAGTTCCGCCGGCGCGGAGCAGGTGGTGCTGACCTGCGAGGTGCTCAGGAAGGACTTCGCCATCGGGCTCGAGCTGCTGCGCGACGTGACCCTCGCACCCAGCTTCCCGGCCGAGGAGGTGGGGCGCAAGAAGGACGAGGCGCTGGGCGCGATCGTGAGCCAGCGTGATGACCCCGGGACCCTGGCCAATCTCGAGCTCGGGCCCTTCCTCCTGGGCGAGAGCCCGCTCGCGCACCCGGTCATTGGATACGAGAAGTCGGTCGGGGCCCTCACGCGCGACGACGTGACCGCGTTCCACGCGCGCCACTTCCGCCCCGACCAGGCGATGCTCGCGGTGGTGGGCGACGTGGATCCCGCGACGGTCAGGGCCGCGCTCGAGAAAGCGTTCGGCTCGTGGAAGGCGAATGGCGCCCGCCCCGGCGACGCGTACAGCGCGGTGCCGCAGGCGAGGGGCCGGCGGGTGCTGATCGTCAAGAAGCCCGAGGTCACGCAGACCCAGATCCGCCTCGCGTGCATGGGGGTTCCGCGCAACCACCCCGACTACTACCCGATCACGGTCGCCAACACCATCCTGGGTTCCGGCTTCACGTCGCGCCTGGTGAACGAGATCCGCGTGGTCCAGGGACTGACCTACAGCATCTCGAGCCGCTTCGGGATGTTCCGCAACGCCGGCACGTTCCGGATCAACACGTTCACGAAGAATGAGACCCTGCGCAAGGCCATCGACGAGACCATCAAGGTGGTGAAGGGCCTGCTCGGCACCGGCCCCAGTGAGGAGGAGCTCGCCAAGGCCAAGCGCTACCTCACCGGACAGTTCCCGCTTGGGCTCCAGGCGCCGGACGCACTCGCCACCCAGCTCCTCGACGTCGAGTTCTATGGGCTCGACCCCAAGTACGTCGAGACCTTCAACGACCGCGTCAACGCCGTTACGATGGCGGACTGCCGCCGCGCGCTGAAGTCGTACTTCTGCGTCGACGACCTGCGCATCCTCGTGGTCTCGAATCCCGAGATGGCGAAGAAGGCGCTCGAAGGCCTGGGCCCGATCGAGGTGAAGGACCCGCAGTAGCGGCGGCGCGCTTCCGTCGCCCCCCGCGAAAGGAGCGTCCGCAATGCCATCCCTGCGTGATCTGGGCGAGGTCGAGGTGCTGCGGCGGCTGGGGGCGGCGCGCCGGGCGCCGGCGGGGACGGTGGTGGATGCCGGCGACGATGCCGCGGTCCTGCGCGCGCGGCCGGACCACGATCTCGTCGTCACGACCGACACCTTCGTCGAGGGTGTGCACTTCCTACCGGAGTGGCTCGGCGCCGGCGCGCTGGGTGCCCGCCTCGCGACCGCGAACCTCAGCGACCTCGCGGCGATGTGCGCGCGGCCGCGCTGGGCGCTGCTCTCGCTGGGCGTGCGCGCCGATCGCGACGCGGAGACGCTGCTCGATCTCCAACGCGGACTTGCGGCCGCGCTCGAGGGCGAAGGCGCCGGGATCGTGGGCGGCAACCTCACGGCGATGGATGGCCCCGAGTGGTTCACCCTCGCGCTGATCGGCGAGGCGGAGCGCGGATCCGAGTGGACCCGCCGCGGCGCGCGGCCGGGCGACCTGCTCGCCGTGACCGGCTCGCCCGGGCGGGCGGGAGCGGGCGCCCGGCTCGCGAAGACGCTCGGCGATCGGGCTCGCGCGCCGGAATGGAGCCCGCTGCTGGACGCCTGGCTCGCGCCGGTGGCGCGGATCGCGCTCGCCCATGCGCTCGGGGCGGCCGGGGGCGTGACCGCGGCCATCGATCTCTCGGACGGCGTCGGTGGCGATCTCGCCCGGCTGTGCGAGGCGAGCGGCGTCGGCGTCGAGATCGACGAGGCAGCATGGCCCGCGGACGAGGCCCTCGCGCATGCGGCCGCGACACTCGGCGTCACGGTGGAGGCGCTGCGCTTCGGCGCGAGCGACGACTACGAGCTGCTGCTGGCGGTGGATCCGGCAGCGCGCGAGGGCTGCGCGGCGGCGGCGGCGCGGCTCGAAGTGGCGCTCGCGTTCGTCGGGAGATTCAACGAGGGGATGGGAGATCTGCTCTTGCGCGACACGCGAGGCGGGACGCACCCGCTCGCGGCGTCCGGTTACGATCACTTCGCCGGCGGGAGCTAAGGAACGCTCCGACGGGGGACTACGGCCGGTAGAGCACCTTGAGGTGACCCCAGGTCTGGCCGAGCACCGGCGTATTGCAGTCGTTGAGCGCCCCGAGGCTGGGCGGGGCGATCTCGGCCCAGCGGAGCACACCGTGGTCGAGGGTTGAGTTCGCGCAGTAGGCGATCGAGTGACCCGCCGCGACGCCGTCGATGGACTGGCCGGACGTCCAGAAATTGACGGCGCCCGCGGTCGCCTCGTTCGCCTGGGCGCCCGCGCCCCACTGGACGAAGTCGAGCATCAGGGATGAATTGGTCAGCGCGTTCTGAAACGAGAGCGTGCTCGGGGTGTAGAGCGAGAGCGAACCCGCGGTGCCGTTCAAGTCGCCGATCGTCGGCGCGTAGATGTGGCCCGGCGGCGAGTTGTTGGTTCCACCCTGGTTCGTGTGGAGGACCACGCGCCCGCCGGCGGGCACTGCGAAGTCGGTGGTCACGATCGTCACCGCGGCGCCGGCGGCGGCCAGACGGAAACTGCGCAGGTCGCCGGCCGCGGCCCCGAGATTCGAGATCTCGACCAGGTCCTGGCCGGTCGGGACATTGAACTGCACCTCGGTCAGGCGGAAGTCGGCAACCGCGATGGTCGGCGGCTGGGTGAGCGGGGATACGATGACGCGGCCGGACATGTTAGGAAAGTGGGGCACACAGACATACGGCAGATCGCCCGTCCGGTCGCTCTTCCAACTGTATCGCGTCGAGCTGGGTTGACCGATGCCGGAGGGGGTGAGCTCACTCCGGAAGATCGTGCCATCAGAGGCCGGGACGACTGACTCGGAGTCGGCGGGCAGGGTCCAATTGGCGACGTTGTGACCCGAGCCCACCCACACCCAGACGACGTGGTCGCCCTGATTGATATTGATCGCGTAGGGCGAAAAGTTGAAGCCGCCCGTGCCCACGTTCACGCGCACCTGCCCGCCGTGCGCTTCGAGGGTCAGGAGAGCGCCCAGCATCAGCAGGGAGACGCCGAGTGCCACTCGCCAGCGTCGCATGCTGCCCGCCATCACGCCACCTCCACGTCGGCCCGGCGTCAGCCGCGCCGCGTACCCGGCGTTCCCGCGGCCGCGAAAAGATCGCCCGGCCGGGCCACCGGGTGGCCGTGACGAGCCTCGTGCTCGATCAGCCAGCGCTTGCGGTTGATGCCGCCGCCGTATCCGGTCAGGCTTCCGTTGGCGCCGATGACGCGGTGGCAGGGGACGATGATGGCGACCGGGTTGTCGTGGTTCGCGAGGCCCACCGCGCGCGCCGACCTGGGCTGTCCGACTTCCTTCGCGATCTGCCCGTAGGTGCGGGTCTCGGCGAACGGGATGCGGGTGAGCGCGTTCCACACCTTGAGCTGGAACTCCGAGCCCACCGGGTCGAGCGGGATCTCGAACTCGTGCAGCGTGCCGAGGAAGTAGGACTCGAGCTGCTCGGTGATGGGCTTGAGCTCGAGGAGCGACGGCTCCCAGACCGCGCCGGG
>JBKJXJ010000108.1:0-2748 GCA_046716125.1 Candidatus Eiseniibacteriota bacterium | reverse complement strand
TGAGAAGACTGGGAAGCAGCGCGGTGGGGACTTCGTGACCGACGTCGGCGAGGAGACTGGCGCACCCGATCCCGGCCACCCCCGGGCCGAACCAGGCCCGACCCACCGGCGCCCCAGCCCCCGCCTCAGTCGTCATCGTGCGACTATAGGAAAGGCTGATCTAGCCTGCATGTCAGGCATCTTTCCGGAGTGATCGCCTACGTCAACCAGCCAGCCTGCGTTCTGCTCGGAGTCTCCCCCGGCGAATTGATCGACGCCCCGCTGGTCCGGATCATTCCAGAACGGCTGAGGCCAGCGCACTCGGCGGGATGGGATCGCTTCCTCAAGTCCCGGGTCGCCCACCTCGTCGGTTAGCGGACAGTCCGGTTACCGCGTCCGCCGCCCACACCACGGCCTCCGGGCTCGCCGACGCCATCGAGTCGGCCGTGCTATCCGACCTCGAGGGCCACCCCAAGACGACCTCGCCATCGTGGTCCTCCGCCAGCCCCCCCGACTTGGCGTCACGACTACCGTCGACGTGCAGATCGCCGCAGCCGACGCCTCCCAGCTGAGAGGCGTTAACCCGGGGCTTGCCCATCGAATCGCAGTTGTTGCTGAACGACGTCCTGAGCGACGCCGGTGATCAAGCGGTCATTGCCGAAGGCGTAGGCGCGCAAACGGGCAGTGGCTTCGGCGACACTGACGCCGAGTTGTTCGGACACCATGCCCGCCGCCTGATAAACGACGAAACGGAAATTTCCTGCCAGTTCGAGTTCTCCCCCAATCTCGTCAGACGACGCGTGGGCTTGCATTCCGAGGACCGCCCGCGCCGCCACGTCGGCGAGGACCAGCAAATCGGCGTTCTGGTCCGCCGTGAGGGGTCCCGGCCGATCGCGGTACAGGTCGAGTGCGCCGAGTCGGTGAGCTCCCACCTGAAGGGGGAAGCCGAACACGGCCCGCGCCCCGGCCTTGACCGCGGCGGGCGTAAAAGCGAACCAGCGGTCCGTGGCGGGATCGGCCAAGTCAGGCTCCAGGACAGGTTGGTCCTGGTCGTAGGCGTCCACACAGGGACCCTCCTCGTGGGTGTACTGCAACTCCTCAATCAACGCGCTCACGGCGTTGCTGGAACACAGTGACCCCTGCACTCCCCCGACCATGAGCATGATTCCAGCGCCGCTCATGAGAGAAACGCTGGCGCACACGTCACACAGGCGGGCCGCCCCCGGCTCGGTCACGCCCCCCGAGGAAAGCTCCGCCAGGATCCGCAAAAGACGATCGCCGCCCAATGGCCTCAACGCCACCAGCGACAACCTGTTGTCATGGTGCCGCCCCCAAATCGCAGGACGCCAGGAACCACGTCGGCCTCCTTGTTCAGAAGGGGAGGCGCTCAACGGGGTCTGGGTCCAACGCGCACCCGGCTCAGCGATAGGAAGGCCGAGCCAACTGACGATCACCCTACCAGGGGGGGCAACCGCGGTTGCCCCCTGGAAGGCGCCAAGGCTCAGGAACCCGAGGTGTCCCCGGGGCGCGTGTGGGGTATGAGCGGAGCGAGAGGGAATATTCCGCCGGCGGCGATTGCCGGCTACAAGCCGGGCATCAAAGACACCGGCCGGTGAAGGAACCGATGACGAGGTCCACAGCAAACGACCGAGTAATGGCGCGCGCCCTTGATGACGTCGCCCAAGCGGCTGACGAAACCGCCCTCGACCAGCAGCGCCTGGCACGCCGTGCCCGGAGCATGAGCCGGCAACGTCGGTCCGGGGCGTCCTGGACGCAGATCCTCGCGCGAGAACGCCAACCGGGTCTCCTCGCGTTGATGGACCGCAGCGCCCGCCGCCTCTATGAGGTCAGCGGACGGTTCCGTCCTGTCCTCGGCCAGGCTCTCGTTGCCGAGGGCCTTTCGACCCGCCAGGTCGCCCGAATATTCGGCGTGACCCGCCAGCGCATCTCCGCCATGCTCAGGCGTGGAGGCCCTGCACAGGCCCCTTCGATGACCACCCCGCCCCCCGCCTCGATCTAGGGGCGGCTGAGCGGCCGACGGGGAATCAGACGCTGGCGAACATCTTCCAGCGGGTCGTCGACCTGGCGGAGACAGTGCTTTATGACTGCGTCGGCGCCAGTGTCACGGTCATAAAGCACGGACAACCGACAACGTCTGAACTGGCGCGGTTCGAAGCCGGCGACACTCGCTGGCCGGCCTACGAAACAGCGGCCCGCGACGCACTCGATCGGCCGCGACGCTCCGGAGACCCGCTGAGGGATGCTCAGTAGACGATGTCGAGGGCGAACCGCATCGCCCGATCGAGAGCCGCTCGGGTCACCTCGTCGAGGCGCCCGACCGGGTCTGGGTCCAGGTCGAGCTTCGGGACGGTGATGACGTTGTCGCAGTTGATGACTGAGGATTCCGGAAGACCTTCCGGTGGTCCGACCGTCACTTCGGAGCGAATGCCTCGGATGGTCCGCGTGATCGGTGCACAGGTCACGGTGGCGAGGACTTCGCAGGCGGCGTCGCGGGTCAGGACCACTACCGGCCGCCGCCCCGCGGGCGGGCCCAGGTCGGCCCAATACACCTCGTTCCTGGCTACCACTCGGGCGCCGTGCGGGCTGCGAGTCGGCGAGCGCTGCGCACCACCGCCGGGTCTTGCGGTGTGCGCCGGTACGCCTCGATCAAAGCGTCGTCGTCGTCTCGCTCCGCCGTGGCATTGAGCACGGCGATGGCGCCGCGACGGAGCAGTTCCGACCGGCTCGTACCTTCCCGTTCGGCCAGCG
>JBKJXJ010000107.1:0-3641 GCA_046716125.1 Candidatus Eiseniibacteriota bacterium | reverse complement strand
GAGCGCGTGGTGGGCGTGGCCCAGGTCCTGAACAAGCGCGCCGGCGCCTTCGACGCCGACGACCTCAAGCTCCTCGACACCCTCAACTCCCAGGCCACCTCCGCCTTCGTGAACGCGATCCTCCACGAGGAGATCGCCAAGGCGCGGACCCAGGAGCTGGAGATCCTCGAGGTGGCCACCGCCCTCTCCACCGAGCTGAGCCTGCAGCCCCTGCTGGTGAAGATCATGGCCGCGGTGGCCGCCCTCCTGGAGGCGGACCGGGCGACGCTCTTCCTGCACGACCGGAGGACGGGCGAGCTATGGGCCCTCGTCGCCCGCGGCGAGGACCGCCTGGAGGAGATCCGCTTCCCCTCGCACCTGGGCATCGCCGGCCACGTGTTCACCACCGGCGAGACCATCCACATCCCCGACGCCTACGCGGACAGCCGCTTCAACCGCGAGATGGACCAGAAGACGGGCTACCGCACACGGAACATCCTCTGCGCGCCGGTGGTGAACCGGCGGGGCGAGACCATCGGCGTCACCCAGGTCCTGAACAAGCGTGGCGGTCCCTTCACCCCCCTGGACGAGAAGCGGCTGCGCGCCTTCACCGCGCAGGCCTCGGTGGCCATGGAGAACGCCCAGCTCTTCGAGGAGGTGGACCGCATCCGGCGCTACAACGAGAGCATCCTGGAGGGCATCACCAACGGGGTGCTGACCGTGAGCCCCGCGGGACTCATGGCCAAGGCCAACACCGCCGCCCTGCGCCTGCTCGGCCGCCTGGGCGCTCCGGAAGTGGTTGTGGGCCAGGCCGTGCGCATCGTGTTCAGAGGCGACAACGCCTGGATCGCGGAGGCGGTGGAGGAGGTGCGCCACACCGGCGAGCCCTTCGTGGCCATGGACGTGGACCTGGTGCTGGAGGCGGGCTCGGACCACGGCTCTCTCGCGGCCACCGCGGTGAACCTCGCCGTGCTCCCGCTCGCGGACCCGAAGGAGCCGCACCCCGGGTGCATCCTCATGGTGGAGGACATCACGCGCGAGAAGCGGCTCAAGAGCGCGTTCTCGCGCTACATGAGCAAGGACGTGGCGGAGAGGCTCCTGGAGGAGGGCGAGGCCGCCCTCGAAGGCCGGCTGCAGAAGGCCACCATCCTCTTCAGCGACATCCGCTCCTTCACCACCCTGTCCGAGCGCATCGGCCCGCAGCCCACGGTCCGCCTGCTGAACGAGTACTTCGGCCTCATGGCCGACATCGTCATGGACAAGGGCGGGATCGTGGACAAGTACATCGGCGACGCCATCATGGCCGTCTTCGGCGTGCCGCTCACCGGCCCGCGCGACGCGGACCTCGCCGTGGAGTCGGCCATCGAGATGTACCGGGCCCTGCGCGGGTTCAATGCGCGCCGGGAGGCCGGGGGCGAAGTCCCCGTGGCCATGGGCATCGGGATCAACACCGACGAGGTGGTCTCCGGCAACATCGGCTCCGCCAAGCGCATGGACTACACGGTCATCGGCGACGGGGTGAACCTTGCCTCGCGCCTCGAGGATGCGAACCGCGTGTACGGCACCCAGCTCCTCATCAGCGAGATGACCGCGCGCGAGCTGGCCGGGGCGTTCCTCCTGCGCGAGGTGGACCGCATCCGCGTGCGCGGCAAGAGCCAGCCCGTGGCCGTGGTCGAGGTGCTCGACCACTACGAGGACGAGAGCGCCTATCGCCGGCCGCGCTTCCTCAGCCTCTACCAGACCGGGCTCCACGCCTACCGGCGGCGCGAGTGGACGCGCGCGCGCGAAGCCTTCGAGGGCGCGCTCGGCCACAACGCGAAGGACACCGTCTCGCGCTTGTACCTGGAGCGCTGCGGCTTCTTCCTCGCCCACCCACCCGCGGAGGACTGGGACGGGGTGTGGGACATGAAGGCGAAGTAGCGACTCGGATCACGGCCGTGCCTCACGCAGTGCGATTTCGGCCACGCGTATGTGGCTGTCGCCGCGCGGCCGCCAGGCGTAGGACCGATCGATGGCGTAGACGTCCTGGTCGCTGTAGAGGGGGATCACGATCAGGTCCTGCTCCACGCGCTTCAGGATCTGCTGGATGGTGTCGCGGCGTTGCTCGGCATTGTCGACCTCCCCGCTCATCTGGATGGCGTGGTCCAGATCTGGGTTTACGTAGCCTCCGTAGTTGAGCATGCCGAGGTGGCGGATCCTGTCCGTCGAGTGCAGGACGTCGTTCAGGAACTCGCTCCCGTCCCCGGTCGTGGCCCCGAAGCGATTCAGCCAGAGGGTGGCCCCTCGCCGGCCCATCAGTTCGAAGAACTGGGCCTCGGGCAGGATACGCACCTCCACGTCCACCCCGATCTGCCCCATGTCCTCCCGGATCAAGGCCGCCGCCTCGCTCAGGGTCCTGCGGGCATGCAGCACAACGCGAAAACCCTTGTCGAGCCCCGCGCTCTTCAGGAGCGTCTTCGCCCCCTCTCGATCGTGCACGACCTCACGGATCTCGGGGTTGAAGCCAAACACGAAGCGGGGAATCGGCTGCGTGGCCGGCACCGCATAGTTCCACAGCTCGCTCACGAGCCGGTGGCGGTCGATGGCGGTGTTGAGGGCGCGGCGGACGCGGAGATCCTTGAAGGGGTTGGGCTTCAGGCTGCAGAACGGCGTATCGTCCCGTGCCAGGTCGAAAGCCATGTACTTGACGAAGAGGTTGTCGCGGCGCAGGACCAGGTGGCGCTCCGAACGCTCGACGGCCGCGGCCACCCTCTTGGAATCGCCCTGGATGAGCTGATACTCCCCCTCGAGCATGCCCCGGATGGCCTGCTCGGGATCCTTCCCCAGGACGAACTCGGCCTCGCGGATCGCGGGACGACCGCCCCAGTAGCCGTCATTCCGATCGAGCCTGACGCTCTCGCCCTCCTTCCAGGCCGCCAGGGAATAGGGGCCCGTCCCGTCCGCCGATGATCGGAGAGCTGCTTCATCCATTCCCTCGGGCAGGATCGCGACGAAGCTCAGCCTGTTGAGCAGGGTCCGTACGGGGCGGCCGGTGCGAACTTCCACCGTCACGCTGTCGATGGCCCGCACGGCCGAGACATCCTGGAGATAGTTCTTGATCTGCAGGTCCGTCCGGCCCAGCACACGTTTGAAGGAGTAGACGACGTCGGCTGCGCGCAGGCGCCGGCCGCCGTGGAAGGTGACCCCAGGACGCAGGCGGAAGGTCCAGGTCAGCGCGTCCGGGCTCTCCCAACTGGTCGCGAGCCCGGGGCGGATGCGCATTTCGCCGTCCAGCATCACGAGTGAATCGTAGAGATTCGAGAGCAGGGCCTCGTTGCTGACCTTGTCCTCGGCGTGGGGGTCGAGAGTGCCCACCTCGTAGGGGACGCCGATCCGGATGGAGGGGCTGCCCGGGGCCTTCTGGCAAGCCGCGAAGGCGATGGCGATCGCGCCAAACCCGAGGATCACCCGGAGCACGCGCGTGGAGCAGGTAGGCAGGATCGAGCCCTCCATGGGCGTAGCACAGTGTACTATCCTGCGCTCCGCGGAAGTAGCCGGTCACCAGTCCCGCCGGCGCTCCCAGATCCCGTCCGCGGCGCGCAGGGCCCGGGCGCCGATGGTCGTCGTGGGGTTAACCCCGGCGCTGGTGGTGAACGAGCTGCCGTGCACCCCGAAGAGGTTGG
>JBKJXJ010000106.1:0-4956 GCA_046716125.1 Candidatus Eiseniibacteriota bacterium | reverse complement strand
CGACTGCCGGAGCGGCTGCGGATCCCGCCGCGGATCGACAAAATGTAGTGCCAACTTGAGCGACGAAAACCGGCTAACGCGTTGAAAGAACGAGAACCGGTCGCACGAACTGCGGAAGTTGGGCTAGTCAGCGGACGCCGGTCAGGGTGAACGGCGCCCAGTAGAACGGGTCCTCCCAGCGGGGCTCGGCGCGCATGCGTCGCCTGGCATCCCGGAGCGCGACGGCATGGTGCGGCGTGCGCCCGGCACGAGTGGCCGACGCCACCCCCGAGAAGAAGTCGCCCATGAGCCGCGCGGTCGATTCGTCGTTCACCGCCCACAGGCTGGCGATCACGCGCCGGGCGCCCGCCGCCAGGAACCCGCGCGAGAGGGCGAACACGCCCTCACCGGCGACGCGAGTGCCGCGCTGCGTCCCGCACGCCGACAACACCGCCAGCTGGCATGCGAGCCTCAGCTCGTAGATCTCGTAGAGCTGCAGGAGTCCATCGTCGTCGCTGCCGGCCGTCGTCCGATCGGTCGGGGCCAGCACCAGCCCGCCCAGGACGTCGCTCTGGCGTTCGGTCACGAAGCCGTGCGTCGCGAAGTGCAGGTAGGAGCGTCCGGGCAGGACGGCGCGCACGCCCGCCTCGGTCGCGGCGCGACCCTCGCGGACCAGCACGGTCTCCGGCGCGAACGCGCTCCGGATCGCCTCGGTCTCGCGTGCCGTGCCCGGGAGCGGGGCCCAGCCCCGGACCCCTGGTCCGGAGGCCCCGGCGGAGCCCGTCCCCGCGCTCTCGGCCGGGGCGTACGCGGGGTTCGTCACGCTGAGCACCCGCGGTCCGATCTCCGCCGTCGCAAGCTGCGCGGGCCGCCGCGTGAGGCTCAGGAGCGAGGTCGCCGAAGTCGCGTAGCGCACGGGTGGCCCGTCGTCGAGCCAGAAGCGCGCACGGCCATCACGCGCGCGCGCCCTCATCACCAGCGCCTCGAACGGGAGGAGCTGAAGCGCACCGTCGGGGATCAGCACGACCTCCGTCGCGTCGCGGACCCGCCGCCAGGCCGCCGGTGGCATGAGTGTCCGCCCAAGAGCCTCGAGTCTCCGCTCGAGCAGGCCGGCCCCGCCGGAGGCGCGCTGCGAGGCGAGGGTGCGTTCCTCCTCGCCCTCGAGCGCCAGCAGGGACGAGAGCGATGCGCTTGATCCGAGTATCGGCGCGTCAGGAGCGCCGGCCACGATGCGCTCCAGCTTCAGGGCGGTGAGCGGACCGGGAGCGGTGCGAAGCTCGCGCGCGGCGGCGGAGTCGAGCGCGAGGGCCTGAACCCACGGCCGGCCGGGCGCGGCCGGGATCGCGATGAGATAGGACCCCGTGCTGCCCGCGTGATAGAGCAGCATCAGCTCGCCGCGCTCGAGCAGCTCCCGTTGGATCTCGGCGAGCGATGCCGGACGGCCGCGCGCGTTCAGCACGTCCCGCCACAACGGGCTGCGTTCTTTGATGGTCTCCTGGGCCCGGAGCAGGTCCCACGCGGTGCTGTCCCGGACCGCCTCGAGCGAATCCACCGCTTCCAACCGGGCACGCTCGCCGAGATCGCCGCCCACGGGGGTCGCGGCGAGCAGGCGCTGGACCCGGGCGAGCCGTTGGCGGGCGTCCCGCTCGTCGCGCTCGAGGGGGGCCAGGACGGCGGCGGCGATTCCCGCCCTCAGATTCACGGCGCCCGCGGCGAGCTGGTCCAGGAGGATCCGCGCCCGTGCACGCTCGTGCGTCTCGATGGCCCCGGTGAGATCGCCGGACGCGAGGCGCCAGGCCACCATCTGATGGTAGAGATCGAGGTGCCGGGCCATGAAGCTCCCTCGGACGCGGTCGCCGCCGCCTCGTCGCGCGCGCAGTGTGTCCACGCCGGCGAGCGCCTCGGCCATGTCGGCGATGGCGGCGTCGAGGCGACCGCCCTGGGCGCGCAGGAGCGCGCGCAGGGCGTGGGCGTCGAGCCGGGCTTCGGGATAGGCGGGCGCCGCGTCGAGCACGGCGATCGCCTGATCGAGGACCGGCGCCGCGGCCGCATTCCCGCCCGCCGGATCGAGCGACAGACAGCGCGCCAGCTCGACCCGGGTGAGCGCCGCTTCGGGGTGGGCCGGTCCGAACACCCGCTCGCGGATCGCCAGCGCGCGGCGAAGCGTGTCCGCGGCTTCGCGCAGGCTGCGGCGCCCGATCAGCAGTCCGCCAAGATCGTGCAGGCTCTGGGCCAGGAGGGGGTGGCCGTCGCCCAGGGCCCGCCCGGCGTTCTCGATCGTCTCACGGTAGAGGGGCTCTGCGATCTCGAGCCGACCCAGGGCGTGAGCCGCCACCGCGGCCTGGTTGATGAACGGGATGAGATCGGGGCTCCCGGTGGGGTGCGCCCTGCGCGCCATCGCCAACGCCTCGGCGTAGAGAGGCTCCGCCTCGGCCGGTCGGTCCTGAAGCCGGTAGACCTCGGCCAGATTCAAACTGGCGGTCGCCAGGAACTCAGGAGCCGGATCGGAGGATCTCCGCGCCTCCTCCAGGAATCGGAGCAACAGCGGTTCGGCATCGTCATAGTGGCCGAGGTCCTTGTAGAGTCCGGCGAGGTTGCTTCCGATCGCGGCAGCCGTCGGATCGTTCGCGGGAAGACGCTCGCGCGCGACCGCGAGGGCGCGCTCGAAGTAGGCCGCGGCGGCCTCGTAGTTGTCCTGCGCGCGCGAGACCTCTCCCATGTTGTTCAGTCCGTCCACGATCCGCGCGGCGTGGTCGCCCGGAAGCGAGTCGTAGAGCGCGAGCGAGCGCGCCAGCATCGGCTCCGCCTCGCCATAGCGGCCGAGCTGGAAGAGGAAGAGGCCGATCCGTCGCCGGCTGCCGGCCACCGACGGGTCGCGTTCGCCCACCCTTGCGATCCGGATCCCGAGGGCACGCTCCTCGAGCGGCAGCGCCTCCGACCACCGACCCTCGTAGTCGAGCAGGCTGGCGATGGTGCTCAGGGTGCCGGCGAGTTCGGCGTGGTCCGGTCCGAGCGCCCGCTCGCGCAGGGTGAGCGCCCGGGTGAAGAACCCGCGCGCGGCCGTGAGACCCTCCGGCCGTCCGGTCGCGAAGAACCGGCGCCCGAGGGTGTCGAGGAACGACGCGGCGACGAGCGGACGGCGCGCGAACCGCGCCCGGTGCGATGCGAACAGCGACTCGGCCAGCGCCTCGGCGGCCGGGATGCGGCCGGCCGCGAGGGAGTCCGCGAGTCGGGCATCGAGGGCGGCAGGAGTCGTCCGTCCGGCCGACAGCGCTGCCGGGGCGAGGGTCACGAGCGCGAGCGCCACCACCACGGTCGTGGCGATCATGCGCGCGGGTCCTGACCTCCCGTGCCGGTTCACCGGATCAGATCCACGGCCCTTCCGCATCGGCGCGCACCTTCATGCCGCCCATCTGCGCGGGGGTCGCGGGCCGCCCATCGTGGTCGCTGGGGCCGTCGCCCGGCAGGATCTTGCCGGGGTTGAGCAGGCCGCCGGGATCGAACGCCGCCCGCAGCCGCCCCATCGCCTCGAGATCCTCCGGCGTGAACAGCTCGCGCATCATCGGGCGTTTCTCGATGCCGACGCCGTGCTCGCCCGAGATCGTGCCGCCGAAGCGGATGCACATGCGAAGGATCTCGTGCGAGGCATCGAGCGCGCGCTCCTGCGCCGCCGGGTCGTCGGCGTCGAACAGCACATGCGGGTGCAGGTTGCCGTCGCCGGCATGGAACACGTTGCCGGCCTCGAGCCCGCGCTCGCGACACAGGCGATAGACCTCGGTGAGCGCCTCGGCGATGCGCGTGCGCGGCACCACGCCGTCCATGATGTAGAAGCCGCTCGCCGAGCGGCCGTAGGCGCCGAACGCCGATTTGCGGCCGCGCCAGATGGCGGCGCGCTCGGCCTCGTCCTTCGCCACCCGGGTCGAGCCGGTGCCGTGGGCGCGCGCGTGTGCCGCGATCTTCTCCACCTGGGCGGCCAGGCTCACCGCCGGGCCGTCCACCTCGATCAGGAGCACCGCCGCGGCGTCGCGCGCGAGGCCGATGTGGAGCCAGTCCTCGACCAGCCGCACGGTGTGCTGGTCCATGATCTCCATCGCCGCCGGGACGATGCCGTCGGCGATCACCGCCGAGACGGTGCGGCAGGCCGCCTCCACGGTGGTGAAGTCGAACAGCATGGTCTTGACCGCCTCGGGTTTCGGCATGAGCCGCACGCAGATCTCGGTGGCGATGCCGAGGGTGCCCTCGCTGCCGATGAGCACCGACGCCAGATCGTAGTCCGGCGCGTCGCACGACTCGCCGCCCAGTGTCACCACCACGCCGTCGTAGAGCACCACCGTGACGCCGAGCACGTGGTTGAGCGTGACGCCGTACTTCAAGCAATGCGGTCCGCCCGCGTTGGTCGCGACGTTGCCGCCCAGGGTGCTGACCTGCTGCGAGGCGGGGTCGGGCGCGTAGTAGAGGCCGTGGGGGCTGAGCTGCTGCGAGAGCCACAGGTTGACGAGCCCGGGCTGGACCCACGCGAACATGCGCTCGGTGTCCAGGCGCAGCATCTGGTCCATGCGGTTGACCGAGAGCACGACGCCGCCGCGCTCGGGCGTGGCGCCGCCCGCGAGGCCGGTCCCGGCGCCGCGCGCCGTCACCGGCAGGCGGTTCGCGGCGGCCCAGCGCACGATCGCCGCCACCTCGTCGGTGGTGCGCGGCAGCACCACGACGTCCGGCATGTGCTTCTCGAGCGCAAGCGCGTCCGCCTCGTAGGTGAAGCGCGCAGCCTCGCTCGCGAGCACGCCGTCTTGGCCCAGCAGGGCACGCAGCTCGTCGAGGTGGGCGGGGGAGAGGCTCATGGGCCGGCAGCGTAGCATGCGCCGCGGCCGGGATGGTTGGCCCGGGGATCGCCGCTTAGTTGAGGGGCGAGGGCGGCGCGATCCGGTGTTGTCTGGCGGTCGGATACGGCAGCAAGTCGTTGGCTGGGAGTCCCCCTGG
>JBKJXJ010000105.1:0-6659 GCA_046716125.1 Candidatus Eiseniibacteriota bacterium | reverse complement strand
CCCTCCTGGACCCAGGCCGTCGAGCCGCCTGAGAGCGTCGCGGTCGAGAGCACGCCGATGCTCGTCCCCAGGAAGATCCGGAGCGTCCCGTCGATGTAGAACATGGATGCCCAGCGGACCGACGGCCCCGACGCTCCCGCCAGGTTGCCCTCCACGTCCGTCCAACTCGCCCCACCGTTCGCCGTGAACCAGAGGCTCGGGAAGTTGTAGTTGCCGAAGGCGAGCAGGGCCCGGTTCGAATCGGTCGGGTCCACGGCGATGCATCGGACGAATCCGCCCGACGACGTGCCGCCGTTCAGCCCGGGCGGCGTGATGTTCGTCACCGTTGGGGTCGCGGTGTGGGCGTTGTCGGCCCGCATCACCAGTCCGTCGACCGTTCCGTAATAGAGCACGTTCGGATTGGCCGCGGTCGAGATCCCGAGCGCGGTGATCCGTCGCGTGTAGCCCGAGCCCGCGCCCACCTCGGTCGCGGCCAGCGACGTCCATCCGGTCGTCGTGGTCGAGATCGGAGCCGAGTCGTTGCGCCAGATCCGGCTCGTCGTCGACGAGATCCCGGCCGGGTAATAGAGGATCGCGGAGTTGTTGGGATCCAGGACGATCGGCGTCACGAACAGTTGGTTCAGGGCGCCCGAAGGCGTGATATTCAAGAGATTCGTGCCATCCCGGTTCTGCCGCTGCATCTGGCCGAACTGGTACTGCGTGTAAAGGCGGTCGTCGGCCGCCGGCGCCACTTTCACCACTGTCCCATCCCCGCCGTACGCCATGATCCAGTCGGATGCGCCCGGCGCATCCCCCAGCTGGGTGCCATTGTCCTGGGCGCCCGCCATGATCATGTCGCTCCCACTCTCGGGGGCGATCGAGACCGAATAGAACTGGGTCACGTTGTATCCGTGGTTCAGGCTCGTCCAGACCATGTTCGGGGTGGTGATGTCCGCGGCCTTGGAGATCCCGCCGTCGGTGGCCGAGTAGTACACGGTCGGAGTGGTAGCACTGAAGGCCCCGCTCTGCAGATCCGGATGGTGGCTCCCACCAGGCCAGAAGGGGTATCCGCCGATCGTCGTGGTCGTCGCCGTACTCGCGAATCCGTCCGTCGAGCGGTAGAGGTTGGTGCCCCCGATCAGGACGAAGTCCGCGTCGTCCGGCTTGATGTGGGCGATCATGTCGTATCCAGCCTGCGTGCTGAGGTCCACGGGCAGGCTCCCGCCCCGGTTCACCCAGGTTCCGCCCGCGCCGGAGCCGTTCCCCGAGACGTACGTGTATTTCCAGAGCTGATGTCCCGCGATGGCCGGCGTGGTGTTCGCGCCCTGGACGAAGAAGTAGACGACATTGGGATTCGAGGGCGCGAGCGCGATGACGATGCGGTTGGCCGTCGTGGGGAAGCCGGCGGGGAGGATGTTCGTCCACGTGACCCCATCGGGGGAGCGCCAGATCCGCGGAAGGGCGCCCGTCCGGGTGCACGCATAGACGACGCCCGCGGCGGTCACCGCGACGTCGGTGAAACCCGAGTCGGAGGCGAGCGGTTTCGTCCACGAGCCCCCGCCGTCCAGCGACCGGTAGATGCCGTTGTAGGTCGCGGCGAACACCTCGTCCTGCGCCGCGTTCGCCGGATGGGTCGCCACATTGATCACGAAGTCGAAGTCGTTCGTCGTCTGGGGGCTGCCGGACGAGGTGGAGGGGAGCAGCGTCCACGAGTCGCCGTTATCGGTGGACTTGAAGATGCCATCCCCGCGGTAGAGCGAGCCCCACCGGGTGTCGTTCGTGGTCGAGCCGCGGATCTCGCCCGTGCCGACGTACCAGGTGTTGGTCTTTCCGACCCGGTTGTCCTGATCGATGCAGGTCGTGCCGTGGAGCTGCGCCGGAGCCGTCCTGATGGTCCACGAGCCCCCGTCGTCGGTCGACTTCCAGATGCCCCCCGCGACGCTGCCCGCGAGAAGCGTCGTCGGGCTCGCCGCGTCGATCGCGAACGCCCGCGTGCGGCCGCCCACGTTGTTGGGGCCCCGCTCGATCCAGGTCAGCTCCTGGGTGCTGGTCATGCCTTCGGCGTGATCCCTCAGGATGAGCGCGCGCCGTGTGGGAAGCCGCTGGGCAAAGCCCGCCTCCCGGCGTCGGATGTCCACCGGGATCGCGTTCGTCCTCGGATCCCGGAGGATCATGAACTCCATCTCGGCCCGGGCGTTGGGGTCGTCCTCGGTGCCTTCCGATGCCGGGATCCTCGCCAAGCGACCCGCGCTCGATCCGTCACGGTGGGATACCTGCGACAGCGTGATGAGCACCAGAACGCCCGAGAGGATGAGGAGTGTCGCGTGGGTCCGGTTGGGCCTGATCATGACCTGGGCCTTCGTGCGGTGGAGGTGGGCTGATGCGAATTCGGGGGCGCCGTGCCGGTCTCTCCCTCAAGGCTACCCCGCTCGGACGACCACGCCCAACGGTTTTTGGACCCTGCGTCGCTACGAGCGACCGCACACGCGCGGCTTTGGCGAGCACCGCCCCCAAGCGACGCGTGTCCAGCGCCTGATTCAAATTGAAGTAACCGACCGGAAGGAGTTACACACGGAGCCCTCTTCACGGCCCTCCGCCCGTGAAAGCGCAACGATCTCATTCTCTTACGCGCCCCCCTCGGTGGCACAGGTAATGCGTGTGGGCCTTGGCGTCGGTGCCCTGCGGCTCCCCGGACGAGCTTCCCGCGAAGGATCTTACGGTGTTCCGCACCTGGACACCCATCGCTGAGAACACCGCGTGCTCTGCGGGCCACCTTCGGGCGGCCTCATCCACGTCCCCTGGTCATCGCGATCATCGTCGTGGTGCTCAGGCTCATTCAAGGCCGGCGGATGCCGTAAGAGGCGCCTCGAGACGAGGTCGACACCCTCATTCGATCGGAGGCAGATGATGATGCGTCCAGGTACGTGGTTCACCTTCGCCGCCTTGGCGGCGTTGCTGATGGTGCGTGCCGCAGGCGCGGCTGACCTCGAAGACAGACGCATCCACCTGACGCCGTTCGTCGGCTGGACCATGTTCGACAACGAGCGTCGATTCGCGAGCGGGCAGCAGCTCACCGACGACGTCTATTTCGGCGGCCGCGCCGGCGTGAGGCTGGCGGGTCCGCTGTGGTTCGACCTCGCGGGCGGCTACACCGGCACCAAGGACTGCCTGGACTGCACGGAGAGTTGGACCCACGTCTCGGGAAACCTGTTGCTGAGCCGGGCGTCGGTGCACACGATCGACCCATTCATCTCGCTGGGCGGCGGCGCGTCGCGGTTCAAGAACGGCCTCGGCGTCACCGAGAACGCCGGCAACTTCGAGGCCGCGGGCGGCCTCCTTGTGCGATTCAGCGATGTCGTCGGACTCCGGCTTGAGGCGCGCAACGTGTTGTGGATCCCCAAGACGAACTGGACCAAGGCGCACATCGACGACATCATCGTCGGCGCGGGACTCATGTTCTCCTTCGGCGCCTCGGACAAAGACAGCGACGCGGACGGAGTGTTCGACAAGCTGGACACCTGCCCCAACACGCCGCGCGGGTGCAACGTGGATGTGCACGGCTGCCCGATCGACTCGGACGGCGACGGCGTCTGCGACGGTCTGGATCAGTGTCCCAATACCCCGCGCGGCGCGACCGTCGACGCGAAGGGCTGTCCGTCCGACGCGGACGGCGACCAGGTCTTTGACGGCATCGACCAGTGCCCCGACACGCCCAAGGCCTGCACCGTGGACGCGCGCGGCTGCCCGGTCGACTCGGACGGCGATGGTGTGTGCGACGGCGTGGACACCTGCTCGAACACTCCTCAGGGCTGCAACGTGACCGCGAACGGCTGCCCGGTCGACACCGACCGCGACGGCGTATGCGATGGGCTCGACAAGTGCGCTGACACTCCGTCCGGCGCCAAGGTGGGTTTGGACGGCTGTCCGATGACCGAAGTTCGGGAGCGCGAGATCGAGCTGCTCGATACCGGACTGATCCGTCTGCAGGGCATCAAGTTCGCAACTGCGAAGTCCGACATCCTGCCCGAGTCCCGCCACGCCCTCGACGTGGTCGGCGAGGTGTTGAGCAAGTGGACGCAGCTCCAGATCGAGATCGGCGGTCACTGCGACTCCCGGGGCAGCGACGCATACAACCTCGCCCTCAGCCGTCGGCGGGTGAACTCGGTCCGCACCTACCTGCTCCAGCACTTCTCGAAGCTGGAGGCGAAGCAGCTCACCGCCGTGGGGTACGGCGAATCGCAGCCGATGGTGCCGAACAACAGCCCGGAGAACATGGCCCTGAACCGTCGGGTCGAGTTCAAGGTGCTGAACACAGACGTCCTGCGGCAGATCAAGCGCTGAATCGGGCGCCGGCGGATGGAGGGGCGGCAGTGCCGACGCACTGCGCGACCATCCGCCGACGCACACACGCCCGAAGATCGGGTCTCACATAGAAGGGGGTACCAATGCTCAAGTTCCTTCGACCTTCGGCACTGCGGGCGCTCGTTCTCCTGTGCGCCGCGCTCGTTGCCGGGGCATGGGGCTGCCGCAGCGCCACCAAACCATGTCCGGCAACGACCCTCGTGGTCACACCCAACCCGCTCACGATCGTCAGGAACACAACCCAGCAGTTCACCGCCACGGGTAGGGACTACAAGGGGAACGTGGTGTCGACGACGGCATCCTGGTCTGTCCTGGCCGGCGGCGGAACCATCAACAGCACGTCCGGCTCGTTCACCGCGGGCGCGACGACCGGCACATTCCCCAATACGGTTCAGGCAGCCAGCGGCGGTCTTACGGCCACCGCCACCGTCATCGTGGTCGCGAGCCCGTTGCCGGCAACGCTGGGTCCCGCCGGGACCTTCACGATCCTGGCGGGCTCGACGGTGACCAATACCGGTGCGACCACGACCATCGTGGGGGACGTCGGCGTGAGCCCGGGCACCGCGATCACCGGCATTCCACCGGGGCAGCCGACCGGAGGATCGATTTATCCCGGCGGCGCGGTTCCGGCCGCAGCGCAGACCGCCCTCACCACGGCCTACAACGATCTGGCGGGCAGGGCGTGCGGCACCAATCTGACCGGTCTGGATCTGGGTGGCATGACGCTCGCTCCGGGCGTCTATTGCTTTAACACGTCGGCCCAGCTGACGGGAACGCTCACGCTCAATGGCCAGGGCGATGCCAATGCGGTCTTCGTCATCAAGATCGGGAGCACGCTCACGACCGCATCGGCCGCTGCGGTCACCCTGATCGGTAGCGCTCAAGCTCAGAACGTGTACTGGCAGGTCGGCAGTAGCGCGACGCTCGGCACGGGCACCGCATTCCGGGGCAATATCGTCGCGCTTACGAGCATCACGTTGAATAACGGTGCGAGCCTGACGGGCAGAGCGCTCGCACGCAATGGCGCTGTGACGCTGGATGCCAACGCCGTAGTCCTGCCGTAGCAGGGGCACGGCTCATCGGCGACGCCTGTTGGGTCGCCCACCCGTAGGGAAGGATGGTTCAGATGAAAGCGAACAGCAGCACGACTCACCTGAAGGGCGCGATCGCGTGCGCCATTGCCCTCCTGGCGCTGACGGCCGGGGCGGCGCTGGCGGCGATCCCCGGTACCACCGCTTACAACTTGTCATCCCACCCGATGATCTCGGGCACGGTGGTCACGGTGAACGACCACCAGATGATCGTGGACACCGACCAGGGCGAGCAGGTCACCCTGGAAGTGGACTCGCGCACGATGGCGCCGCGGGATCTGGCGCCCGGGATGGTCATGCGCGCCGAGTTCCTGGCGCTGGAAGACTGTCGCCTCTACGCGGAGCGAATCGTGCCCATCCGTGGTGGCATGTCCACCAACCGTCAACAGGCCTACGCGAACACCCGCGACGGTTACGACGTGATCGAGCGCAACGCCTCGGCCTCCGGTGAATACCGCCGGGAGGTCTATGGAACCCAGGCCAGTGTCCGGACCCGGGTGACCCAGCCTCAGACCATGGGCGAGCATTCGCACGGTCCGATCGTGACGGCGATCCCCGCCACCGCGGACCACCACTTCTCCACACGTGCGATGATGACGGGAAGCGTGGTCTCGGTGAACGATCACCGGTTGGTGGTCGTGACCGACCAGGGCCAGAAGGTCGGCCTGGCCATGGACTCGCGCACGATGTTGCCTGGCGAAGTCGCGCCCGGCTCGATCGTTCGCGTGGAGTTCACGCCGATGCGGGACGGACGCTACTACGCGAAGCGGATCCGCCAGATCGGCAGCGGCGTCGTGGACCGCGAACAGGCCTATGCGCACACCCGCGACAGCGAATTCCTGGTCGCTCAGAATGCTGCGGATTGCGGGTACGTCAGCGCCACGGCCCCGAACACGATGACGTCCGCCGTCGTAGCGCCTGCCGCGGTCGTTGCACAGAGTGCTCCGCCGCCCGTGGTACAGACTCCTCCGGCGCCGGTTGTCGAGACCCCGGAGACCCTCCCACAGACCGCGAGCAGACAGCCGCTGATCCTGCTGCTCGGCTCGCTCGCGCTGGGAGCTGCGGGTGCCGTGGCGATCAGGCGTCGTCTCTTCGCCGCGTAACCACGATTCGCGCCTGAGCGTCCCCCCGGGCGCCGCACCTGCATCGCGCAGGCGCGGCGCCCCAGGGGCTCCGCCCACGCATCCTCAGGAGCATCGAGGTCCTATGGTTAAGTATCCTGCGCTC
>JBKJXJ010000104.1:0-3256 GCA_046716125.1 Candidatus Eiseniibacteriota bacterium | reverse complement strand
GCCGGCTTCATGGGCGACAAGGCGCCTAATGCGTGGCGCGGCTGGGCCACCGACATCGAGATCGCCCCTCCCGCCCGGCTCACGCTGATGGTCCGGGCCACCGACAACGCGGGCGACACGCAGCCGGGCGCGGCGCGCGCGAACGGCGCCGGGTACGGCAACAACTCCATCCACAAGGTGGCGGTGCGTGTCCGCGCGTAGCGCACTCCGCCTCGCCGCGGCGGGGGTCGTGCTCGCGTCGGTCGTGCTCGTCGCGCTGGCCGGGGTCACGCGGGACTCGCGCTCGGCCGGGAATCGCGCCGCCTACGCGGACACTTTCCCCGCCGGTCCGGGAAAGGCGATCGCCGAGCGGGCCTGTCTCTTCTGCCATTCCCCCATGCTGGTGACTCAGCAGGCTAAGGACTCGACCGGCTGGGAGAAGTCCCTGGCGACCATGGAGAAGTGGGGCGCGCCGATGACGCCGGCCGAGCGCGACACGCTGCGCGGCTACCTCATGGCGCGTTTCGGGCCGCGGGGGACGGCCACGAAGTAGCCCCAGGCACAGCGGCCCTGCGATCTGCGGCGCCGGCCCCGCCCCGTCCGACCCCCGTCGACCGTACTGAACGGTGTCCGGCCCGCCCCCCTACCTGATAGACTTCCCGGTCACCCACAGACGTCCCAGCCACGACATCCTTGGAGACCCTCCCCGATGGGTCGCTCGCGATCTCGCATCATTCGGCCTGCCTCGGCGATCTTCCTTCCGGTGTTTCTGGCGCTCGCCGCCCTCGCCCTCCTGAGCGGGGCCGCCTCGGCCCAGATCCGAATCAACGAGATCCTCCCCGACCCGGTCGGGAGCGACGATGGGACTGAGCGCATCGAGATCTACAACGCCGGCGCGTTCCCGGTGGACGTGACCGGATGGGGCATCCACGATGCCGCGAGCATTGATGGCAGCCCGGCAATCCGCTGCCGGATTCCCGAGGACTTCGACACCGCTTCAGGGTGTTCCGGAAGCGCCATCATCGGACCGGGCGAGTTCCGTGTGGTCAAGGGCACCCTCGTCCCGGGGTGGGTCAATCAGGCCGGAGACGACATCTATCTGTGCTCGAACCGGATCATGCCGCCGGCGATCGTGCATCAGGTCACCTACGGGAGCACTACCGGCCACGAAGGCGAAGGGTGGGCCGCGCTCCCCAACGGATCGTCCAACTTCGCCTGGCGTACTCTCACGCTGTGCGCCACGAACGGCGCCACGGGGGACATCGTCGCGCCAGGCACGGTCACCGACCTCGCGGCCGTCCCGGGCGCGTTCCCGGGCGAGATCCGGCTCACCTGGACCGCTCCTGGCGATGACGGCGCGACCGGCACCGCGACCGCCTACATCATCAAGGTCGCCCACAGCACCATCACCGACGGCACGTTCGACGCCGTGGCCGACATCGACCGCTGGATCGGCGAGCCTCTGCCCGCAGCGGGCGGTGCGCCCGAGACACTGTTCGTGTTCGGGCTCGATCCGGATTCGACCTGGTGCTTCGCCTTGAAGGCCCAGGACGAGGTGCCCAACACCAGCGCGATCTCGAACAGCCCCTGCACCGCGCCGCTCGCCGGCGCCCTGCTGGATCCCAACCTGGGTTTCAACGCGTACTTCGGCAACCTCCACTCGCACACCGGCTATTCGGACGGTCAGGCCACGCCGGCGTTCGCGTTCAACTATGCCCGCAATACGGCGCCGACGCCGCTCGACTTCCTCTGCGTCTCCGACCACAACCATTCGGCTGCCGGGATGTCCTTGCCCAACTATCACCTTGGGCTCGCGGAGGCGGCGTCCGCCAACAGCGACGGCAACTTCGTCGCCATCTACGGGCAGGAATGGGGGCATGCCGATAACGGCCACGTCAACATCTTCGAGGCGCCGGTATTGTTCGGCTGGGAGGCCGGGAATCACGACGTGTTCGTCGCCGAAGGCGACTACGCCTCGCTCTACACCGCGGCACTGGCCAATCCGCCACCCTCCTACCCGGTGATTCTGGAGTGGTGCCACCCGGCCATCGGCAACTTCAGCAACTTCCTGCTCACCAATGACGGCCGCGCGACGGTCCACCTCATGGCGGTCGTGAACGGCCCGGCCTTCTCGACAGCGACCGACGAGAGCGATGTCGGCAACACCGGCTTCGACGCGGCGTTCAACGAGGCCCTGCGCAAAGGATTCCGCGTCTCGCCGACCGCGGACCAGGACAACCACAACCAGACCTGGGGCGCCTCGAGTGAGAGCCGCACCGCCGTGCTGGCCGGCACCAAGTCCAAGAGCGCGATCCTGGGCGGGATGGCGGCACGCCGCACCTACGCGACCCAGGACCACAACGTGGTGGTGAGGTTCTCGGCCGACGGTCACGCGCTGGGCGAGGCGTTCACCGCCACCCAGGGGGTGAGGATCGCGATCGAGCTCATCGACCCCGACATCACCGACTCGATCGCCCAGGTCGACCTGTTCCGCGGCATCACCGGCACCTCGGCCGCGGTCAAGGTCGCCGGCAGCATCGGGAACGGCACCTTCCACTGGCGGGAACTGGACGTCTTCCCCGATGGGACCGAGGCCCACTACTACCTGCGCGTGCGGATGGCCGACAACCAGAACATCTGGACCGGACCGGTGTACGTCACCTACGAGGCTGCCCCGCCCGTGTCGGTCGGTGGCCGGCCATCCTCCGATGGGGGACTCACCCTTTCGGCCCATCCCAATCCGACGCGCGATGGGCTCACCGTTCAGTTCTCCCTGCCGCGCGACGAGATGGGCCTCCTCGCGCTCTACGACCTTTCGGGTCGTCGCGTGCGCATGCTGTCCGCCGGAGCACTCCCCGCCGGTCCGCATACGGTGTCCTGGGACGGCGTGAACGAGTTCGGCACGCGGCCGAGCGCGGGGATCTTCTTCCTGCGCCTCGAGACCGGCTCCGGGCGGGTGGAGAGCAAGGTCCTGCTGTTGAACTGAGCGTCGGCGGCGGGGGGGAGTCGATTCCTCCCCCTCCCGTCGGTGGCGATCCTTCGCGCTACAGCCCCATCTGGAAGCCGACCCTCACCGCCATCGGCTGCTGGAGCGCGGTCGGCGTCCCGTAGTTCGGGTTCGGGTTGATCTGATTCCCGCCCGAGTCGAGCGCGAAGAAGTGGGTCTCATCGTACCGGACGGCCTTGCGCCGGCTGGCGACGTGTAACACGTCCACGGTGAGCCTCGGCCGGAGGCGGCCCCGAACCAGGAAGAGCGGCCGATAACTGAGCCGCAGGT
>JBKJXJ010000103.1:0-8159 GCA_046716125.1 Candidatus Eiseniibacteriota bacterium | reverse complement strand
CCGCTTGAACTTTCGGAACGACGCGGACCCCATCCACCTCGACGTCGAAGGGTACGAGTACAAGATCGCGCACGAGACCGAGGGGCTCTTCCTGCCGCACTTCCGCGGCAATGCCGCCGCCACATTCTTCTCGATCGGCAGCGATGAGGATGGGTGGACCGACGCCGCCGCCCTGGGCAACACGGCGATCCGGCTCGGGGACAACGGCGTGGCTCCCCTGCGCGGGATCATCTCGTTCGACACCTCGTCGCTGCCCGACGACGCCCTGGTCACCCAGGCCCGCCTTTACCTGACCCGTGAAGGGGCGACCGGCACCAATCCGTTCACGAGCGGGGCGCTCGGCACGCCGACGGTGGACGTCCGGACCGGGACCTTCGGCGCACCCGCGGTCGAGCTCACGGATGCCGGTGCCGCCGCCACCGCCTCGGATGCCGGGTGGGTGATCGGGAGCGCGCTCGCGAACGGCTACGCACTCGGCATCGAGCTCAAGCCTTCGGGGCTCGGCGCCATCAATCCGACCGGGCGAACGCAGTTCCGGATGACCTTCCCCCAGGTGGGCAGCGGCACCGGCGCCGACTACGTCGCGATGAGCGATGGTGATGCCACGACGCCGCCCGCGGGCTTTCCCACATTGGCCGCGTACATGGGGACGTCCGCTCCCTTCCTGGACGTGGCGTACACGCTGCCGGTGGCGGTGGGAGAGACCGCGGGCGATGGCGGACGCGTCCTGCCGGCGTCGCCGAACCCTTTCCGCGTCTCGACCAGCGTTCGGTTCGAGCTGTCGCAAGCGGGTTCGGTGCGGCTCGAGATCTTTGACGTGCGCGGCGCCCGCGTGGCCACGCTGATGGAGGGAGACCTGCTTCCCGCCGCGGGTCACGCCAGGACGTGGGATGGCCGGGACGACGACGGACGGCTCGCGCCGCCCGGGATCTACCTGGTGCGCCTCGTGGCGCAGGGGAAGACGTGGGTGGGGAGGGTCGTGCGGCTTGATTGAATGGGAGGATGGTGTCGAGGTGTGTCGCGAGGGTCGGAGGCCCGGTGCGTGTCATAGCATGAACGATGTCCGCTCCGAGCACGCATGAGCTTCTGGAATCCGCTCAGGTCGTTTGACGCGCAGACGATCCCCATCATGCGGCACGATGCCGCCCGCTTCGTGTTTCCCCCTGGGTTTCTCTGGGGCGCGGCCACGTCGGCGCATCAGGTCGAGGGTGGCAACACGAACAACGACTGGTCGGCGTGGGAGGAAGCGGGTCGCGTGCTGGCGCCCGCGGGTCTCGCATGCGATCACTACCACCGGTTTCGCGAAGACTTGGACCTCGCTCAGAACCTGTTGCACAACGCGCACCGGTTCTCACTGGAGTGGAGCCGCATCGAACCCGAGGAGGGACGCTTCTCGGAGGAGGCCCTGCAGCACTACCGTGACGTCCTCGAGGCGTTGAAGGCGCGCGGGATGGAACCGGTGGTGACGATCCATCACTACACCATCCCCCGGTGGCTGGCCGCGAAGGGCGGCTGGGACGACGGCGAAATCGAGAAGTACTTCCTTCGCTACGTGACTCGCGTCGTGGATGCGTACGGTGACCTGGTGCGCTGGTGGATCACCCTCAACGAGCCGGTGGTTCAGGTGTTCAAAGGGTGGCTGGCCGGGCAGTGGCCGCCGGGACACGTCGGCGACTATCCGAAAGCCATGCAGGCCATCAGGCGCATGTTGCGGGTGCACGTGCTGGCCTATCACGCCATCCACGAGCGGCGGTCGGACGCCATGGTGAGCATCGCCAAACACTGCCTGGCCATGACGCCCAACCATCCCAACAACCCGTTCGACCGGCTCTCGACGTGGAGCCGGAACTTCCTGTTCAACAATCTCTTCATCGAAGCCCTGCACACCGGGCGGCTCGCGCTGCCGGGGCAGTTCTTCGAGCGGCTACCCTTCGGGCGTACGCTCGATTTCATCGGCATCAACTACTACACGCGCGACTTCGTGCGGAACACGGGGTTCAACCTGCCCGGGATCATCGGCCTTTCGGGGACGCTCGAGAACGAACGAAGGATCGGCAAGCGAAACGACCTGGGCTGGGAGGTGTACCCGGAAGGGCTCGGCCACTTCCTGCGCACGTTCCGCAGATACAAACTTCCACTCCTCATCACCGAGAACGGGATCCCGACCCGGGATGAGGACGATCGCTGGGGGTTCATGTATCTGCATCTGTGGCAGGTGATGCGTGCGATGTCCGCCGGCGTCCCGGTCATCGGCTACCTGTACTGGTCGCTGCTCGACAACTACGAGTGGGCCGAGGGCTACAATGCCCGATTCGGCCTCATCGGAGTGAACTTCGAGACCCAGGCTCGCCTCGTGCGGCCCAGCGCCCGCTGGCTCGCCGAAGTGATCGAGAAGCGATCGCTCTAGGCGAATCGGACTCCTGCGACGGGCTCATCGGGGGGGTGATCATTGAAGAAGCGCGGCGCTGCCTGTCTCACGACTCGTTTTGCGACTCTCGGCCTTCGCGTCCTGTTGTCGTTGCTCGCCACGTGTGGGCCGCTCGCCGCGAGCGCCGCCGATGACTCCAGCGCGCCGGCGCGTGACGTTCGGCGTCCCGCGGTGGCCGACTCATCGCGTCGCCACCCACCCTCCGTGGGAGCGCGTCCGCCCTGGGCGCTCGTCCTGTCGGGAGGCTTTGCCCGCGGGCTCGCGCACATCGGAGTCCTGCGCGCGCTCGAGGAGGAGGGTCTCCGTCCCGGTCTCGTGGTGGGAGCCAGCATCGGGAGCCTGATCGGGGCCCTGTGGGCGGGTGGCCTCTCCAGCCACGATATCGAGCGCCGCTTCAAACAGGTTGACCTGCAAGCGCTCTTCAACCCTCAGCCGCGCGGCTCGTGGTGGCGTGGGAATGTGGCGCCGCGACCATGGATCACGCTGGCCGGGCACGGCCGCTTCCTGCAGCTCCCGACGGGCATCGTCGATGACGCCTTCCTCAACGACTTGCTGGTCCGGAACCTGATCGGCTGTGAGGCGCTGGCTCAGGGAGACTTCGACCGCCTGCCGCTGCGATGGCGCGCCGTGGCCACCGACTTGTGGACGCTCTCCGCGGTGGCGCTCGATAGCGGCAGCGTCGCACGCGCGGTGAGAAGCAGCGTCTCGGTGCCGATCGTGTTCCCCGGTGTGTTCGACGGCAGACGGCTTCTCGGGGATGGCGGGGTCGCCAGTCCCCTGCCCATCGCCGTCGCGCACACCGAATCCCTCGACCATGTGCTCGCCATCGACGTCGCCATCCCGATCGCTCCCTTCGATGAGCACACATCGGCCCTGACCATCGCGGGCGGGATGGTGCAGGAGCTGAGCCGCCGCGGGCGCCACGACGCCCGCCCGGGATCAGATCACGTCATCTGGCTGAAGATGCCGGGCATCTCGCCCGCCAATTTCAGGCAGGTCGACACGCTCGTGGCGATCGGCTACCGCGAGTCACGCCAGAGCATCGCCAGGCTCGCGCGCGAATGGCGACTTCCCACCGTCGAGCGACCCGACTCGCTGGTCGTGGTGCCGCCCCTGACCCGGGTCGAATGGCGTCTCCAGGATGGGAATCGCGCGCGCCTGACGTCTGCCGCTCAGAGGTTGCTCGGGCCGAGGCCGGCGGGGCCATTTGCGGCAAATACGCTCGCCGTCGACCTCGCTCGCGTGTACCGGGGCGATCTGTTTCAGAGCGCGTGGCCCCGCTTTCGTCCGGACGGAGATGCGACCATGGTGTCGTTCGAGGTCCGGGAGCATCCGGCCTTCGGGCTCACCGCGGCCGGCGGGCTCGGGAGCGACCAGAGTGCACGCGCCAGCGCGACCCTGGAGGCGCGGCCCTTTGCGTGGGCCTTGCCCCCGGTGCTGATCGCCGGAGGCACATTGCGGCGCTTTGGTCGCTCCGCCTACGCGTCGATCGAGCCACGATCGCTGGCCCGAGGCGCCCGGGGTCTATTCCTGCGGGCCTCGGCGCGTCGGACGCGGACGCGCATCTTCGATCGCGAGCGGGATTGGAGCCTGATCGATACCGACCGGGCTGACGCTCTCGTGGGAGTCCAGATCCGGTTGCCGTCGGGCAACATCCTGCAATCGGGAGGCGGCGTGGGCCGCGTCTGGGGCCAGGGCCGGACGCGGGAGGGGCTCATGGCCGCGCTGAAACTCGATGCCCCCGGTCGCTTCGCCCGGCGGATCGAGGCCGTCGCGTTCGGAGGGCCGGAGGCCTATGGCTCCGGCCGGATTTCCATGGCGGCCGAGTTCGAACGGACCTGGGGCGTGGTCCGGCCAGGGGCCATGATGGGCTGGGCGTCCAGCGGAGCCCCTCTCGACGAGTTGCAGGGCGTGGGTGGGCCGGCGACGCTGGCGGGCATGCGACGGGACGAATGGCTCGGACGCCGTGCCTTAGGCCTGGAACTGCGCGTCGTACGCCACGTCGTGCCGGGCATCGACGTTGATGTCTACATCCAGACCGGCCACGTCGCGCACGCGGTGAGCCGGGTGGACCTGGCCGACCGGTTGCACATCGCGGCCGGCTTCGGGATGCGGGCCATCGTCCCGTTCGGACCGCTGTCATTGGACATGGGGTTTGGCGAAGCCGGCATGCGACGGCTCGATCTCTCGTTCGGGCAGGAGTTCTGATCCGCGCGTGGGGTGTGGGCGCCTAGTACTTGAGGAGCCTGGGATCGAACTCGAAAGGCGCGGGCGGTTCCACCACTACCTTCGTAGAGTCCGCGTGCGCGGGGTTCAGAAGGAAATTGTCTGCAGAGGGGACGATGACGCTGGGAACGCGAAGGACAGCCGACCGGAGTTCTCTCACCCATGCATCACCGATCGCCTGGCTCGCGCGGGGCGCCGGGTAACGGCGCCAGCGCGCAGGGATTGCTGAGAGATCGAGATCCTCGATGATCTCCGGAGGGAACCGCACACCCACGCACGAGTAGGAGTCGAGGGTTGCCGATGACTGCAGATGGACCAGGACTTCGAGCACGGCCAGTGCCATATTCTCCGATGCGTAGGCGACCCGTGTCCCCGGGCTGTTCCAGCGAGCGCCGTGCAGCCACGCGCCTTCGCCATCGAACGCGGTCGCCGCATGGCGCGACTTGACCAGCCGCCACGCGCGAATCACGGCGGCTAGGACGGGATGCCGTGTTCGAGTCGGCCGATGAGATTCTCCACCTCTTTCGCGCCGACATCGGACCTGGCCAGCTCGAGTGGCGGCAAGCCCCCCAGGGCGGGTTGGGCGCGCGCGAGCCAGGCAAGCGCCGCTTCGTCATCTCCCTCGAACAGTTCGAGGGCACGAAGGACGACTCGCGAAGCGCGAAGTAGCCGATCGGACTCCTCCGGATCGAGCTTCCCCTTCGCCTTTCGCCGGGTCAACGTCCGCAGTCGGATCTGAGTGAGTTCCGACAACGCTCTCAACGACAGGTTCGTATTGCGCCTGAAACGATCGAATGCAGAGAACCGAAATCCTTCACGAACCTGCTGGTTCAGCTCGAGTGGCTCGTACGTTCGGAGTCCGAGCAGGGCTGCGTAGACGTGGCCCATCCGATCCCCCGATCGGATGTGGGAGCGGACCTCCTCGAGATCGGACCTCTTGCGCGGGGTCGTCTTGCGTGCCGTGGCCATTTCCTCCTCCTCCAACACCATATCGGCCAAGTGGCGATATCCTATCAGCCATTTGGCAGAGGTGGCAAGCGGCGACCGCACAGGGTACGATGCCCATCCATTAGAGAGTCGTGGCCTGCCAGAGGTGCTCCAGCAAGGGATGGAACCGCTGTGATCGGACCATTAGGCCCTGCGTAAAACGACCTCCGCCCCGTGACGCGACTCCCACGCCGGGTCGAGGGCGAATGGCTCGACGTGTTGCCCGCGAGCGACCCTGCGGCGATCCGGTCCCGACGCGATCTCGAGCGTCTCAATCGATGGATGGGCCAGGCCGGCTCGATGGCGCGACTCCTGAGAACGCACGGAGCCACGCGCTCGATGCGGCGCGTGGTCGATCTGGGTGGCGGAGATGGCACGCTCCTGCTCCAACTGGCTCGGAAGCTGTCACCCGATTGCGGTGGTGGACAAGGCGTGCTGGTCGATCGCCAGATGCAGGTGAGTGACAGGACCCGGGAGGGGTTCAAGGAATGTCGGTGGGGCTTCGAAGCGGCGACATCGGATGTCTTCCAATGGCTGGCCACGGCGCCTCTGCACGAGGGCACGGTGATGATCGCCAACCTCTTCCTGCATCACTTCGAAGACTCACCCTTGCGCGCGCTGTTGGAGCAGGTGTCGACGCGGGCGGAGCTGTTCGTCGCCTGTGAACCTCGTCGTGACCGGCTCACCTTGCAGGCGAGCCGCCTCGTGAAGTGGATCGGCTGCAATACCGTGACGCAGCACGACGCCCCGATCAGCGTGCGAGCCGGCTTCGCCGGTCGCGAGATCTCGGCGCTCTGGCCCGCCGGTGGGGATTGGCACACCGAGGAGGGCCCGACCGGGCCATTCAGCCACTACTTCGTCGCGGCGCGAAACGCGAGCACGGCGTTGAGGCCGCCGAACGCGAACGAGTTCGAAAGCGCCGCATCGACGCGGGCCTCCCGCGCGTGATTCGGCACCACGTCGAGGTCGCATTCCGGGTCTGGGGTCGTGAAGTTCGCCGTCGGGGGCAGCGCGCCGTGATGAAGCGCCAGCACGGTGGCGACCGCCTCGAGCGCTCCCGCCGCGCCCAGCGCGTGGCCGTGCAGGGACTTGGTCGAGCTCACCGCGAGCGACCGTGCGTGGGCGCCGAACACATCGGCGATCGCCCGGGTCTCCGTGGGATCGTTCGCGATCGTGCCGGTGCCGTGGGCATTGATGTAGCCGATGGCCTCGGGCGGAAGCTCACCGTCCGCGAGCGCGGCGCGCATGGCGCGGGCCGGGCCGGCCACGGCAGGCTGGGTGATATGATGCGCGTCGGACGAGAAACCGGAGCCGGCCAGCTCCGCGTAGATCCGGGCGCCGCGCGCGCGCGCCGCATCCAGCGTCTCGAGCACCAGCATCGCGGCGCCTTCGCCGAGGATCATGCCCTTGCGATCGCGCGAGAACGGCCGGCAGGTGTCGGGGGAGATGACCCGCAACGCCTCCCATGCCTTGAGGCTCGCGTAGCCGAACGGTGCCTCGCTGCCGCCGGCGAGGGCCAGGTCGGCCCTGCCTTCCCGCACCATCCAGAGCGCCTGTCCGATCGCATGGCTGGCCGACGAGCAGGCGGAGGACACCGAGAAAGCGGGACCGGTGAGACCAAACTCCATGGCGACGTGGCTGGCGCCGGCGCTGGACATCACCCGCGGGATCGTGAGCGGATGGACGCGATCGCGGTTGCGGCGATAGAGCTCGACGAACTGGTCGTCCTGCGAGGCCTGCCCGCCGACCGCGCTGCCGCAGATCACGGCGGTGCGCTCGCGCAAGGCCGGCGTCCAGTCGAGTCCCGCGTCTCGCACGGCCTCACGCGCGGCGACCACCGCGAACTGCGCGAAGCGGTCCATCAGCTCGAGCTGCCCGGGCTGCAGGTGGGCCGCGGAATCGAAATCGCGCACCTCGGCCCCCTGGGAGAAGCGCAGGCTTCCGGGTGCCGCGGATCGCAGGGGCTGGATTCCCGTCCGCGCCTCGCAGAGCGCCGACCAGAACTCGCGGGCGGTCGGGCCGAGGGCGCTGATGCAGCCCAGGCCGGTCACGACGACGCGGCGCCTCACCCCGTGCAACTCCACAGGGATTCCCGCCGCGTCACGGGCTCGCGGGCGCGGTACTCTGCACCCGGCGGATGCTCTCGATGATGTCGCCGACCGTTCGGACGCTGCGGGCATCCTCGTCCGGGATCGATACGCCCAGCTTGTCCTCCAGCTCGAACAGCAAGGTGACCGTGTCGAGCGAGTCCAGCTTAAGCGATTCGAGCGTGTCCTCGAGGGTGATGCCGTTCGTCGATCCGGGCTTCACCTTGGCCAGCGCCGAGAACACCTGTTCTGTCAGGGCGTCATTCATGGGTCGTCATCTCCGTGCGGGATTGTAGGCATTCCCTGGATCAGGCACAACGCGCCGGCGTTCCACACTTGCTACAATCGCCCCAGCCGCCAACGCTTCATCCGGAGGATTCCGCGTGACCGAGGGGAACGGGGGCTCGCCGCCCATCACCATCGCCGCCACC
>JBKJXJ010000102.1:0-9258 GCA_046716125.1 Candidatus Eiseniibacteriota bacterium | reverse complement strand
CACAGTAGGCGTAAATGGACGCGTATCCCTGAGGCAGGTAGAGCTTGCGGTCCTGGCACTCGGCGATGTGGTGGAGCATGCGGGCGGTGGTGCCGCGATCGGTGGAGACGAGATCCGACAGCTGCTGATCGACGGTCGAATCGGCGAGGTGGGACAGGCACTCGATGTGCACGGAAGTGTCTCCGCGGGGGCGGGTGCGCGGGGGCGCAGCACATTCATACCATGCGGGTTTTCGACGCTCACAGAGCCCCGCACGCCGCACAACACGACCCGACGACGGAACTTTGGCGCGGGAGACGCGATAGTGCCTGGGCGGACGGCACGCGCAGCCTGGCGGGCGAACGCGAAGAGCTCCGTGGGTCGCGGGCAATCGGCCTCGAAAAGCCTGTCAAACGAAATCGGCTGCAGGTTCGCGATCGGCGTGACGTCGGCGAAGCGGGCCGGGCCGCGGGCGATCGGATGGCGCCCGCGGTCACGACGATGTCACGGCCGCCGGATCCCCTTGCGCGACGGCGCGCCGTGCCGTAGATTCCTCGACCGACATCGAAGCAGCAGTCCCGGCTCCTTTAACGCGACTCAGAGAGGTCGCGAAGCGAGGCCTCATGAACGTGCCCACCCATACGAATGCCCCGGCGCCCTCCGGCGCGGGGCTTTTTTCATCCCCGCCCACCACGCGGCACCTGCTCGGGCTCGAGGGCGTGCCGCGCGAGAACCTGCTCGCCATCCTCGACGACGCCGAGCGGGATCTGGCGCGCCTTTCGGCCGACCGCTCGCCCACCGACGAGCTCCGGCTGCTCACCGTGGTGATCGCCATGTTCGAGGACTCGACGCGCACGCGCGTCTCGTTCCAGATCGCCGCCAAGCGTCTGGGTGCCACCGTCTCGACGTTCTCGAGCCACGGGCTCTCGCTCAGCAAGGGCGAGACGCTGCGCGACACGCTGCGCATCTTCGAGGCGAACGGCGCGGACGTGATCGTGGTGCGGCACGCCTCACCCGGTGCGGCCGCGTACCTGGCGGACCAGATCGACAGCGCGGTGGTCAACGCGGGCGACGGCATGCATGAGCACCCGACCCAGGGCCTGCTCGATATCCTGACGCTCCGCCAGGCCTGGGGCGGCCGGTTCGACGGTCGCCGGATCGCGATCGTCGGTGACGTCGCCCACTCGCGCGTCGCCCGCTCGGCGATCTTCGGGCTGGCGACGCTCGGCGTGACGGTGACCCTCGTGGGACCGGCGACGCTCATGCCGGCCGAGGTCGAGCGCCTGGGCTGCATGGTCGCCGGCTCGGTGGACGAGGCGATGGATGGCGCCGATGCGGTCATGGCGCTGCGCATTCAGCGCGAGCGCATGGAGGCGGGGCTCCTGCCCTCGCTCTCCGAGTACACGCGGGCCTGGGGGATCGACGCGGCGCGAGTGCGCCGGATGAAGCCCGACGCGGTCGTGCTTCACCCGGGGCCCGTCAATCGCGGGGTCGAGCTGGCGCCCGATGTGGCAGACGGCGAGCGCTCGGTGATCCTGGACCAGGTGGCGAACGGCGTCGCGGTACGCTGCGCGGTGCTGCGGCACTGCGCGGGCGCCCTGGCGCGGGAGGCCGCATGAGCCCGGTGACCGTGATCCGGAACGCGCGCCACTGGAAGACCGGCGCCACGATGGATCTGGCGTTCGAGCGCGCGACCATCCTCGGCGCCGCTCCGGCGGCGGCCGAGGTGGTGCTCGATGCGCAGGGCGCGGTGCTCGCGCCCGGCCTCGTGGACCTGCACGTCCATCTGCGCGAGCCCGGGCAGGGGTCGCGCGAGACCATCGAGAGCGGCACGCTCGCGGCGGCGGCCGGCGGGTTCACGGCGGTGGCGTGCATGCCCAACACCGAGCCGGTGATCGACAACATCGCCTGGGTCGAGTGGGTGCGCTCGCGCGCCCGCGCGGTCGGGCGCTGCCGCGTCCATCCGATCGCGGCGGTCACGATCGGGCAGAAGGGCGAGCGCCTGACCGAGGCGCTGGCGCTGAAGCAGGCCGGGGCGGTCGCGCTCTCCGACGACGGGCGGCCGATCGAGTCGGCGGCGATGATGCGCCACGCGCTCGATTACGCGCGCCACGCGGGGCTGCCGATCGTGTGCCACGAGGAGGACGTCTCGCTGCGTGGCGAGGGCCACATGAACGAGGGCTACACGGCGTCGCGGCTCGGCATCCGACCGATCCCGGCGGCGGCCGAGAGCGTCATGGTGCGGCGCGACGTCGAGCTGGCCGCGCTCACCGGCGGACGCGTCCACTTCGCCCATCTCTCGTGCGCGGCCTCGTTCGACGGGCTCAGGGACGCCCGGCGCCGCGGGCTCGCCGTGACCGGCGAGACCTGTCCGCACTACTGGATGCTGACCGACGAGGCGGTTGCCGAGCGCGGCACCCAGGCCAAGATGAACCCGCCGCTTCGCTCCGAGCGCGACCGACTCGCCACGATCGAAGCGATCGCCGACGGCACGATCGACTGCCTCACCACCGACCACGCGCCCCACACCGAGGACGACAAGCGCCAGCCCTTCGAGATGGCGCCGTTCGGCATCGTCGGGCTCGAAACCGCGCTGGCCCTGACCCTCACCGGGCTCGTGCGCCCGGGGCACATCGCGCTCGCCCGCGCGCTGGAACTCTGGACCGAGGCGCCGCGGAGGGTGTTCGACCTGCCGAAGGTATCGCTCGAGGGCGGGTTCCCCGCCGATCTCGTGCTCATCGACCCGGAGGCCGAGTGGACGGTGGACCCGACGACGTTCCGCTCGAAGGGTCGCTGCACGCCGTTCGCAGGCGCGCGCCTCACCGGCCGGGTGCTTGCCACGATCTGCGCCGGCGAGTTCACCCACCTCGATCCCGCCCTCGCGGTGACGCACGGAGGCGCGCGCCCGGGCGCGGGTTCCGGAACGGTCGGGGTGGCACGATGATCCGACGCCCCCCCGCCATCCTGGCGCTCGAGGACGGGCGCGTGTTCCGCGGCGAGTCGTTCGGCGCGCGTGTCGAGACCACCGGCGAGGTGGTGTTCAACACCGCCATGACCGGGTACCAGGAGATCCTCTCGGATCCTTCGTACTGCGGTCAGATCGTGACCTTCACCTATCCTCTGCTCGGCAACTACGGCGTCAACGACGAGGACTGGGAGAGCGAGCGGCTGCGCGCGCAGGGGATGGTGTGCCGCGAGGTGTGCGAGACGCCCAGCAACTGGCGCTCGACCGGCCGGCTTCAGGATCTGCTCGAGGAGAAGGGGCTGCCCGGCCTGTGCGGCATCGACACGCGCGCGCTCACGCGGCATCTGCGCGACAAGGGCGTCATGCGGGGCTGCCTCTCGGCGGTGGATCTCGACGCCGACTCGCTGGTCGAGAAGGCGCGCCGCTCGCCCAGTATGCAGGGCCTGGCGCTGGCCGAGTTCGTGACCTGCACCGAGCCCTACTGGTGGACCGAAGCCGGGCCGAGCGAGGTCGAGGACACGCTCGACGCCAGGAAGCCGTTGGTGGTGGTGTTCGATTTCGGCGTGAAGTACAACATCCTGCGCCGCCTGCGCGCCGAGGGTCTCCGCGTGCGCGTCGTCCCGGCCCGCACGCCGATCGCCGAGGCGCTCGAGCTCTCGCCGGAAGGCGTGGTGCTCTCCAACGGTCCGGGGGATCCCGAGCCGCTCGAGTTCGCCATCATGACGGCGCGCGAGGCGGCCCAGACCCTGCCCACCCTCGGCATCTGCCTCGGACACCAGCTGCTCGGCCTCGCTTTCGGCGGGCGCTCGCGCAAGCTCAAGTTCGGCCATCGCGGCGCCAATCATCCGGTCATCGACCGGCGCACCGGGGTGGTCGAGGTGACCTCGCAGAACCACGGGTTCATGGTGGACGGCGAGTCGCTCGCGGACGCCGACTTCGAGCTGACCCACTGGAGCGGCAACGACGGGACGCTCGAGGGGATGGTGCACCGCACGCTGCCCGTGCTGTCGTGCCAGTACCATCCCGAAGCGAGCCCCGGACCGCACGATTCGCGCCCGTGGTTCACGGCGTTCCGCGACCTGGTCATGAAGCGTCGCGCGGCGAAGCGCGCCCCCAAGGCGGCCAAGCCGGCTCCGGCGCGCGCACCGGTGGGGCGCTGATGCCGCGCCGCACCGACATCCAAAAGGTGATGATCATCGGCGCCGGCCCGATCGTGATCGGCCAGGCGTGCGAGTTCGACTACTCGGGCACCCAGGGCTGCCGCGCGCTGCGCTCGCTCGGGCTCGAGGTCGTCCTGCTCAACTCGAACCCCGCGACGATCATGACCGACCCGGAGTTCGCCGACCGGACCTACATCGAGCCGCTGCTGCCCGAGATCGCCGAGCGCATCATCGAGCGCGAGAAGCCGGACGCCCTGCTGCCGACGCTGGGCGGCCAGACCGGGTTGAACCTCGCGGTCCAGCTCGCGAAACGCGGCATCCTCGAGAAGCACGGCGTCCGGCTCATCGGCGCGTCGCTCGAGGCGATCGAGACCGCCGAGGACCGGAACAAGTTCAAACACGCGATGGAGCAGGCGGGCCTCCAGCTCCCACGCAGCGGCTACGCCACCAATGTCGCCGAAGCGGTGGCGCTGGGCGAGGCGCTCGGATATCCGCTGGTCATCCGCGCCTCGTTCACCCTCGGCGGCCAGGGCTCGGGGCTGGTCCACAACATGCGGCAGCTGCGCGAGGCGGCGCGGTTCGGCATCGCCTCCAGCCCCAACGGCTCGATCCTGATCGAGGAGTGCCTGGTGGGCTGGAAGGAGTTCGAGCTCGAGGTCATGCGCGATCGAGCAGACAACTGCGTCGTCGTCTGTTCGATCGAGAACTTCGACCCGATGGGCGTGCACACCGGGGACAGCATCACCGTGGCCCCGGCCCAGACGCTGAGCGACCGCTGCTACCAGAACATGCGCGACGCGGCACTCCGGGTGATGCGCACGATCAAGGTCGAAGCGGGCGGCTCCAACATCCAGTTCGCGGTCCATCCCGATACCGGCGAGATGCGCGTCATCGAGATGAACCCGCGCGTCTCGCGTTCGTCGGCGCTCGCCAGCAAGGCGACCGGCTTCCCGATCGCCAAGATCGCCGCCATGCTCGCCGCCGGGCTCACGCTGGACGAGATCCCCAACGACATCACGAAGAAGACGCCGGCCTGCTTCGAGCCCACGCTCGACTACTGCGTGGTCAAGATCCCGCGCTGGGCGTTCGAGAAGTTCCGCGCCGCCGACCCGCGGCTCGGCACGCGCATGAAATCGGTGGGCGAGATCATGGCGATCGGCCGCACCTTCCCCGAGGCGCTGCTCAAGGGCTGGCGCGCGCTCGAGACCGGCGACGGCGTGCTGCCCGATCCGGCGGGGCTGGCCGACCTCGATGCGCTCAGGGAATCCATCCAGACCCCGAACGCCGACCGGCTGCGCGACCTGTTCCGGGGTCTCGCGGCGGGGGAGAAGCCGGAGACGCTTTCGCGGCTGACCGGGATCGACCCCTGGTTCCTGCACCAGATGAAGCGGGTGACCGATCTCGACCACACGATCGTCGAACGCGCGAGACGCGACCCGGAAGCCCCGTGGCGCGAGGGGCTGGTGCGCGACGCCAAGCGGTTCGGGTTGTCCGACCGACACCTCGGCGCGCGCCTGGGCTTGAGCGAGACCGACGTGCGCCGCCGTCGCAAGGCGCACGACATCGTGCCGGTCATGAAGGCGGTGGACACCTGTGGCGCCGAGTTCCAGGCCGAGACGCCCTACTTCTATTCGACCTACGAGGAGGAGGACGAGGTCCCGCCCAGCGACCGCCGCAAGGTCGTCATCATCGGCAGCGGGCCCAACCGCATCGGCCAGGGCCTCGAGTTCGACTACTGCTGCGTCCAGGCGGCGCTCGAGCTCAAGGCGCGAGGCTACGAGGTGCTGCTCATCAACTCGAACCCGGAGACGGTGAGCACCGACTACGACATCTCGAGCCGGCTCTACTTCGAGCCGCTCACGACCGAGGACGTGCTCAACGTGATCGAGGCGGAGCGGCCCGAGGGCGTCATCGTCCAGCTCGGCGGGCAGACCCCGCTCAAGCTCGCCCGCTCGCTGCACGAGGCGGGCGTGCCGCTCTGGGGCACGCCGTACGACGGGCTCGACCTGGCCGAGAACCGCGAGCGTTTCCGCGTCCTGATGGACGATCTGGGCGTGCGTCAGCCCGAGAGCCTGAGCGCCACCTCGAGCCGGCAGGCGATCCAGTGCGCACACGCGCTCGGCTATCCGGTGCTGGTGCGGCCGTCCTACGTGCTGGGCGGGCGGGGGATGCGGGTGGTCTACGAATCGAGCGAGCTCGAGGAGTGGCTGGAGCGCGAGGGACTGGTCTCCGAGGACGAGCCGGTGCTGCTCGACAAGTTCCTCGAGGGCGCCCTCGAGGTCGACGTGGACGCCGTGGCCGACGGACAGACGGTGCTGATCGGCGCCGTCATGGAGCACATCGAAGAGGCCGGCATCCACTCCGGGGACTCGACCTGCGTCATCCCGCCCTTCACGCTCGGGGAAACGGTGATCGCCGAGATCCGCGACATCACCGCGCGCATCGCCCGTGCGCTCGGCGTGTGCGGGCTGCTCAACATCCAGTTCGCGGTGCGCAACGACCTCGTGTTCGTGCTCGAGGCCAACCCGCGCGCGTCGCGCACCGTGCCGTTCGTGAGCAAGGCGGTCGGGCTGCCGCTGGCGCGGCTGGCGGCACGGGTCATGTCGGGCGAGCGTCTGGCCG
This sequence comes from Candidatus Eiseniibacteriota bacterium, assembly GCA_046716125.1. Taxonomy (GTDB): domain Bacteria; phylum Eisenbacteria; class RBG-16-71-46; order RBG-16-71-46; family RBG-16-71-46; genus WS-11. The sequence goes on along the minus strand of JBKJXJ010000102.1, from coordinate 2,532 downwards.
ACATCGCGCCGGCGACGGCGCCCGAGTCCGAGCTGGTCAGCGTCAAGAAGCCGGTCCTGCCGTTCGGGCGGTTCCCGGGCGAGGACGCGATCCTGGGGCCGGAGATGAAGTCCACCGGCGAGGTCATGGGCCGGGACCACGACTTCGGCCGGGCGCTCGCCAAGGCCCACCTGGGTTCGGGCGAGCCCCTGCCCGCGAGCGGCACGGTCTTCATCAGCATCCGGGACGACGACAAGCGGGCCTGTACGTTCATGGCGAAGAAACTGGAGGAGCTGGGGTATCAACTGGTGGCGACCCGGGGCACCGCCCGCTTCCTGCGCCGCAACGGGGTGGCATGCCGGGACGCGTTCAAGGTGCGGGAAGGCCGGCCGAACGCGGTGGACATGATCGAGAACGGGGAGATCCAGCTGGTCATCAATACGCCGTCGGGCCGGGGGGCGGAGTTCGACGAGCGCGCGATCCGCGAGCGCGCGGTCGCGCTCGGCGTGCCGGTGATCACGACGGTGGCGGGGGCGCTGGCCGCGGTCTCGGGCATGGAGGCGCAGGCGCGGGGCCCGCTGGACGTGCTGTCGTTGCAGGAGATCGTGTGAGCCGGTTGCGGCACCATGCCGGGTCGCGGCGCCCGGTGCTCCTGCTCATCGCGGCACTCGGGTTGCTGTCGTCCTCGTGCGCGTACTACAACACCTTCTATCTGGCGAAGCGCTATTACTCGACGGCCACGTCGGGCTTGCCGTATTCGGTCGAGAAGCAGACCGGGGCGCACACGTCGAACTTCCAGAAGGCCATCGACTATTCGAAGAAGCTGATCGCGAGCCATCCCGACTCGAAGTGGGTGGACGACGCGTATCTCCTCTGGGCGCAGGCGCTGCTCGGCAAGGAGGACCCGCTTCAGACCGTCAGCATGCTCCAGGACTTCTCGACCCGCTACCCGGCCAGTCCGCGCAAGGATGACGCGACGTTCTACCTGGGCGTGGCCCACCGGCAGGCGCGGAAGTACCACGAGGCCCTGGTGTCGATCGACGAGTACCTCGCGAAGGCTCCGGACGGCGAGCTCGCGCCCTATGCCCACTTCGAACGCTCGCGCACCCTCATGTCGCTCGATCGCGCGACCGAGGCGGCGCAGGCCGCCTCCCGGGTGATCGACGGCTACCCCGAGCATCCGCTCGTCGTCCGGGTGCGCGCGGCCAGGGCCGAGGCGCTGCTCGTGGGCGGCGATCCGGCCGGTGCGCGGAAGGACTTCCAGGTGCTCGGTTCGCGCGCCGTGGACGATGCCGAGCGCTTCGCCTTCCTGCTGCGCGAGGCCGACTGTCTGGAGGCCGCGCGAGACTATGCCGGCGGGCTCCAGCTGCTCACCACCGCGCTGTCGCATGAGCTGGTGCCGGTCAAGTCCGCGGCCGGGGCGGCGCCGACCGGACTGGGCGCCGATCGCTACGGCCAGCTCACGCTGCGCATCGGCACCATCCATCTGCTCGCGGGACGCTCGGAGCAGGCGCTGACCGCCTTCCGGAATGTCATCCAGGACTACCCCAAGACCCCGCTGGCGGCCGAGGCCCAGTACCGCATCGGCTACGTCCACGAGACCGTCCTGGACGATTTCGAGACCGCGCGCCAGGAATACGCCAAGGTGCGTGACCAGTCGATGAGCTCGGCATTCTTCGCTCAGGCGACCCAGCGGCAGCAGAGCCTGGAGCGGCTGGCGCGCTTCCGCAACGCGGGTTCGGACTCGAGCGACCGCAAGCTCGAAGCCGGCTTCCTGCTCGCCGAGCAGTATCTCTTCCAGCTCGACAAGCCCGAGCGCGCGCTCGAGGCCTACGCGGAGATCGCGCGCGAGCACGCGGGGACGCCGGCCGCCGCCAAGGCCTTGAACGCCCAGGCGTGGGTGCTGCGCCGCAAGCTCGATCGCCCGGCCGCGGCCGACAGTGTGCTCTGGAGGGTGGTGCGCGAGTACCCCGCGACCGAATCGCAGCTCGCGGCCCGTGACTACCTCGAGTCGGGAGGGCACGCCGTTCCCGCCGAACTCATCAAGCTGCCGGAGCGCACGGTCTCGGCGGCGGATACGATGTTGGATCCGACCGCGCCGCCGCCCCCGGGTCCGATGCCGCTCGGGGCGCCGCAGACCCCCGCTTTTCTGCTGCGTCCGGGAGCGGCTGATTCGGTCATCCTGGAGGGGCGTGAACCCCAGGTGGGGCAGCCGTTCCCGAACAACCGGTTCCCGGGTGGGTTCGCGGGACCCCCGTTCCCCACGCTGACGGACTCGATGCGAAAGGCGTTGCCGGACCCGTTCCTGCCCGGACGGCCGGGCTCGGGGCTCAAGGATTCGTTGTCGGTGCGTCCGGACACCACGCGCTGGACGCCGGCGGACTCGACGCGATTCCCGGCACCGAGCCGGTTGCGCACGACGCCGGCGGACAGCCTCAGGCGGGCTGCGTCCGATACCACGCGGCGGGTGCCCGGCGACATCATCCGCCGGGCCTTGGCGGACAGCACGCGAAGGCCCGCGGTGGGCCCGCCTCGCCGGGCGCCGGCGGACAC
>JBKJXJ010000101.1:0-7564 GCA_046716125.1 Candidatus Eiseniibacteriota bacterium | reverse complement strand
CGCAAGAAGGCGTCGACCTGATGCGCGGGCCGGCACGGCGGCCCGGGCAGGTCATGGTGCGGTGCCGCGCGAGATCCTCCGGATGGCAGGAACCGGGATGAAGCGCGGGGACCTGCCTCGGGAGCCCGGATCGTCCGGCCCGGCTCCGCCCCCTTCCGCAGATCCGGGCGGCACGTCCCCTCCGATCCACGGTCGCAGGACCGGCCTCGCGGGATTGCTTCGTCCCAAGGGACGTCTGTCGCGAGCTGCGCGCTGGGGCCTCGCGACTCTGGCCTTCCTGCCGATCCTGTCCGTCGCGTTCCGGAGCATGGCATTCCCCGGCGTCCTCGATCCGGGGCTCGGCGGGGTCCGCGAGATCGGCAGCATCCTCAATCAGCTCTTCTCCCTGAGCGAAGTCCCTTCGGACCAGCGCGATCACGCCCTGTATCTCCTCTTCCTGCCCACCAGCGCAATGCTGGTCGCGCTCGCCCGTCTCACATTCGGCATTCGAGTGCTTGGCTTCCGGTCGATCCTGATCTCCGTCGGATTCCACCAGAGCGGGATCGTGCCCAGCCTGTTGCTGATCACCGTCGTGGTCGCGACCATCGTGCTGCTGCGTCCCTGGCTGAGACGGATCGGACTCCCCTACTACGCGCGGGTCTCCGTGATCCTCTGCGTCGTGGCGATCACCATGGTGGGAGCTCTCCTGGCGGGTCCCTGGATGCGGTCGGACGTCGTGTGGGGCACCGCGTTCTTCCCGGTCATCGTGCTCGGCATGCTGGCGGAGGGGATCGCCCGCACCATGGATCGCGACAACATCGTCACGGCCTCCTGGCGCGCGGTCACCACGATCGCGCTCGCCTTCGTGATCGCCCTGATCGGCTGGGTGCCGGCGTTCCGGAGCCTGCTGCTCCAGTTCCCCGAACTGGTCCTGACCCAGGTCGTCGCGATCGTATTGATCTCGGAGTATCTGGATCTCCGCCTCCTGCAGGGCTGGGACAAGAAGGTGGCCGAGACCCTGATGCCAAAGCTGGTGTCGAAGGATGGCGCGTTCCGGGTGGCGGTGGTTCGCAATCGTCTGGAGGCGGACGTCTCAGGGCCGGAGGGCCGCACCGCCCGCCGCCGCGATGCCTTGCGGTCGGTCCAGAAGATCGTCGACGCGCTGCGCAGGGGTGGTTACAAGGTCAGGGTCATTGAAGGGGACACCTCCCTGCTCAAGCACCTGCGGAAGTTCCTGGCGACGAAGCAGAAAGCCGGAAGCCCGCGCGGGATCGTCCTCAACCTCGCTCACGGCCTCCACGGAGACGACCGGAGTGCCCAGGTCCCGGCGATGCTGGAGATGTCCGGGATCCCCTACATCGGACCGACGCCCTCCGGACACGCGCTGGCCCTCGACAGGGTCGCGGCCCGGGCTCTCATGCAGGAGGCCGGCATACCGATCCCGGCATCTCGCGTCATGGCCGAGCCAGACGGCGATCCCGGAAGCCTGCGATATCCATTGGCGATCTACCCGCGCCGCGAAGCGAACGCGAAGGCGACCCTGGTGCGGGAGCCCCGGCGGCTCCGCTCCGTCCTGAAACGGGTAATTCAAAAGTACGGCCAGGAGGCCGTCGTCGAAGAGTGGTCCGCGGGGAGGCGAGTCAGCGCCGCCCTGCTCGGGAACGCGCCGGTCAGGTGTCTGCCGCTGGTGGAGCTGGACCCGAAGACCCGAACGAAGATCTGCCCGGCGGCGCTCGACGAGACCCTCACGAAGAAGGTTCGCAGATACGCGAAGAGGGCGTACCGGGCGTGTGGTTGCCGGGACTACGCCCGCGTCGATTTTCTAATCGGGGCCGCGGGCGATGTGCGGGTGGTCGGGGTCAGCACGCTCGGCATCCTGTCCGGGAGCGGTTCCTTCGCGCGCGCCGGCCGGCAGGCCCGGCTCCCGTTCGGCCGACTGATCCGCCGGATCGTGAGCGTCGCCCGAGCCCGCAGTCTCCCGGGCGATTCACTGCGGATTGTCCCGCCTCCACCATCGGTCGGCGCAGAGCCGGATCACGCCGGCCCGGGGAGCGCATCCGTCGTGGCTCGCCGGCGACCGGCGGCCGACCCGCCCGGACCCGGGCAGGGTGCCGACCGGGAGTCGGGGAGCGCCCTGGTCTCCTGAGCTGCGTTCGCGGCGGCGCTACGCCGCCGCCTGAAGTCCCGGGCTGCTCTCGAGCGGGAGCCGCAGGGTGAATGTCGTGCCGCGGGACACCTGGCTCTCCACCTTGATCGTGCCTCCGTGCGCCTCGAGGATGCCGCGCACGATCGCGAGCCCGAGCCCGAGCCCCGCGGACTGGAACTCGAGACCGCTCGAGGAGTGGTGGTGCAGGGAGTCCCGCACCATGTAGGAGCGATCAAACAGGTCCTGGCACTTCTCTTCGGGGATCCCGATCCCGGTGTCCTGCACCTGCAGAACGAGCTCGCCCGTTTCGCGCCAGGCCCGGACCTCGATCAGCCCGCCGTCGGCCGTGAAGCGGATCGAGTTGCGGACCAGCTGCGAGACCGCCTGCGCGATGCGCATGCCGTCCATGCGCGCCGGCGGCAGATCCGGCGCCACGACCACGTCCACGTCCAGCTCGCGCTTGCGGGCGTTGGTGATGGCGTCGGCGACCCCCTGGCGCAATACGCTCGCGACGTCGTAGTCGTCGATCTTGAGCACCAGGCGCTCGCCCTCGATCTGCGCCATCTTGGTGGCATCCTCGGCGACCCGGGTGAGGGAGAGCAGGCTCGCCTCGATCGCATCGAGCGCCTTGGTCTGGGCCGGCGTCACCGGGCCCAGGCCGCCGGTGGCGAACAGGTCGTGGAAGCCCCGGATGATGCTGATCGGGGTCCGCAGCTCGTGCGAGGCGACGTTGATGAACTCGCTCTTCATGCGTCCGACCTCTTCCAGGCTCTGGACATAGATCTTCTCGCGCCGGCGCATCTCCTCGAAGCGCTCCGCGAGATGCCCGATCTCGTCGCGGCTATTGATCTCGAGCGGGTACTGGTAGTCGCCGCGCTCCATCTCGTCGGCGCCGCGCACCAGCCGCTGGATCGGAGCGGTGATGCGCTGGGCGACGGCCAGGCCGCCCAGCACCGCGATGATCACCGCCATCAGGCCGAGCTGGATGAGCAGGTTTCGCATCGTGGTCAGGTACCCGGTCTCGGCTTCCAGCGATCGCTGCATGACGTAGAACTGGGGCGCCGACGGACTGGAATCCGGGATGGGCCGCACCAGCGTGATGTACGTCTGCGACGACGCCTTCACCTCGAGCAGCTCGCTCTGGGCCAGCGAGTCCCGGCTGGCCCGGGTCTTCAGGGCGAGCAGCAGGGCGTCCCGGTCGGTGTCCTCGAGCGTGCTGCCCACGCTTCGGCGACCCGAGACGAACGTCACCTCGCTTCGGGTGAGCTCGCGCAGCCGGCGCGCCAGCGGCTGACCGATCCGCGCGCCCAGCAGCAGACCGCCGATCACGCGACCGTGGGCGAACACCGGCGTCACCGTCACCTGGTAGTCGGCGAGCCGCTCGACCAGGATCCCCGAAGTGGCGCGACCGTCCAGCGCCGGGCGGATCATCGCCTGCCGGCTGGACCGGGACGAGCTCCCCCGGCCGACCGACGCGAGGAGACGGCCCTGCCCGTCTACGATCTCGAACAGGTCGGCGCGCGTGATGTTGTTGAAGTCGCGCGCGACGCCCTGGATGGTCGCCCGGGACTGCCGGTCGGTGTGAGGACCGGGCAGCGTGAGGATGGAGAAGAAGCGCGGGTCGCGCGCGATCACCTGGCCCGCCGTGCCGAGCGCCTCCGCCCGGGCGGACAGCGTGCTCTCGAACACCATGGATGCGCGGCGCAGATCTTCGTGGATGCTCGAGTGGACCTCGCGCGAGACGTTGTGGTGCACGGTCCACACCGTGGCCACCGCGAGCACCACCGGCGGCAGCACGGTGAGGAGCAGGATCCTGGGGTGGAGGCCGATGCGCACGGTCATAGCCTCAGGTCGAGCGTGACGGCATCACGGCCGGTCGCCGCGACCGACCGCCGGGTCGCGCCAAGGCGGGGGTGCCAGACATGGACGATGTAGCTCCCGCGCGGCAATCCGGGCAGGCGGAACTCGCCGGAGGCTTCCGCGCGGGCGAAGTACCAGTTGGGGCAGACGACGACGAACCCGGCCGCGGCGGGGTGAAGCTGGCAGAACAGGTTGATGACGCCGGGGCTCTCGAGGCGCGTCTCTCGTTTCTTGTCGGGCGCGAGGTTGCCGAGATCGAACCGGCCGGCGGGCGAGACGCTGAAGATGGTGTGATAGACGCGGTCGCGATTCTGGAAGCGCACCTTGGATCCGACCATGACGGGCACGACGCGCGGGGTGAACCGGTCGCCCTCGATCTCGATGTCGGCGCGGCGCGCGCGACCGCCCAGCTTCCGCGCGTCCTCGCCGCGAGCACCGGTCACGTAGACCAGCACATCACGGGCATCCAACGACTCGCGGACCCTGGTGCCGTCGGCGTTTCGCGCCTTCGCGTTTTTCGGCAGGTGGACGCGGCCGCGGATGACGGTCCCGGCGTGGCAGGGCAACGCATCCACGAGTGCGAGCGTGGACGCCAGGACGACGGCGATTGCCAATGTCATCGCGCCCCGCCGGCGGTGGCTGGATCGCCCGGGCGGAGTTCGGACTGCGGAGAAGTGTTTCATCCATAACGGTTTCGACCCGTCGTGGGGTGCGCTTGAGCGGCGTTCTTCGGGGGGAATCCCGGGACCCAGGCGGGGTCCGGAAGTCCTTGCGCCGCATGGGGCTTCAGATCAGCGGGCGTTCCCGGTCGAGAGGTCCCTGACCGCCTTCGCCAGATCGCTCCCCGGGGCCTCGGCGATGAGCGGCGCCCAGGTGGCCCTGGCCTCGTCGCGACGCCCCTGCCGCCACATCAGCAGGCCGAGGTTGTAGCGCGCCTCCATGTCGCCGGGCGCGACCTCGAGCGCGCGGCTCAGCGCGGCCAGAGCGGCCGTCGAATCCCCCAGGTGCGCCTGCAGTGCGCCGATGTTGATGAGCACGTCGGGATGGTCCGGCGTCTGCGCGTCGGCAGTCAGCAGCTCAGCGAGCGCCTCGCGGAACAGGCGGCGTCGGATGAGATCGCCGGCGCGCGCAAGGCGATCGGCGAGCGTCGCGGAGGACGAAGCGGGCGCGGCGCCCACGAACGAGGCGTAGTCGGCGACCGTGAGGTGGCCGTCGATCCGATAGGCGGCGATGCTGCTGCTCGTGTCCTCGGGCTCGAGCCAGGTCTTGAAGCTCACCTCGCGCACGCCCGGCAGCATCAGCCGCAGCGCGTCGCCGCCGGCGAGCGCGCCGCGTACGTTCTCGTCCCACCAGGGATCGCGCGTGTAGTCGGTGGCCTCGGTCGTGGTCGTCCCCCGCCACGCGACGTCCACCGGCTGTTGCCCGAGCATGACGACGCGCGGACCGAGCGACGCGCCCGCCACCGCCAGATCGCCGATGGCATTGCGGGCGATCACCGCCCGCCGCAGCACGAAGTCGCTCGGGAGCGGCGCGAGCTTGAGCCGCGCGCCGGAACGCGCCTCGATCGCGGCGACCTGGGCCACGACCAGCGTGGCCACCGCCCACCCCGCCCAGCGCGGGATACCGCCCGGCCGTCCGGCGACCAGGAACGCCACCGACGCGATGAGGCCCGGCAGTGCGCAGCAGACGTAATAGAGATAGAACTGGCGCTCCAGCATCGCGACCGGTGCGATCAGCCCGGCGAACCACAGGAAACCGAGCCACGCGGCGGGTGATCGGCGCAGGACGAGCGCCACCAACCATGCCGACAGGATCCCCAACCCCGCGCCCCGCACCCACGGGAGCCTGGCCCAGGTCAGGTCGGACGGCTCGGCGTAGGCCGCGCCCCCCAGATGGGCTGCGGCGACGAACGCCGGCACATTGAGCAGCGCGGCCATGGGCTTCAGCGCGTAGGGCTGGCCGGCTCCGGTCTGCCATGCACCCGAGGCGGGGAGGGCGAAGAGCGCGGCCAGCGCGAGGCACGCGACCGCGCGCGCCATGCCGGAGCGCCCGCTCCCCCGCGCATGGAGGATGGCGAGCGCGGGCGCCGCGCCTACTGCGATCTCCTTGCTGGCGAGGGCGAACGTATACGCCGCGACGGCGAGCCAGCCGCGCGCGCCGTTCCGGGCCGGGCCGGTCAGGAGCCACACGGCGAGGGCCAGGAACGCCACGCACATGAGATCGGCAACCCCGGAGATCCAGTGGAGCGAGTCGAACAGCACCGGGCTCGTGATGTAGACCGCCGCGGCCGACGCGGCCACCCCCGGCGCCAGGGAGCGCGCGAGCACCCGATAGAACAGAAACCCGGCGCCGAGATGGAGGGCCAGACTGAACGCGTGGTAGGCCGCGGGTTGTGTGCCGAACAGCGCGTGGAAGGCCCGGAAGTAGAGCGACATGCTGAGGACGCGCGGGGCGGTGAGGGTAACCGGCGTGTGCTCGGCGGCGCGCAGGAGCCAGATGAAATCGTCCTGCGCGAACCAGGTGGTGAAGATGCGCAGCCACGCCAGCGTGCCGATCAGCGCCAGAGGCAGCGCCCAGGACGCCCGGGGCGGGGTCATCCGGCGTTCCCTCGGGGAGTCCGGTTCATGGGATACCGGAGTGTGCCGATCCCGTGGCGCCGGCGCACTCAGAAAAGCGTCGCCTGGTCGAGCTTGCCCTGCCGGCGCGCGCGCCGCTCCAGGGCGTGGTAACCCCACACCGAGACGCAGGACAGCACGACGGTCGAAACGGCGAGCGCGCCGAGCAGCTCATTGTCGGTGCGCCCCGCGAGCAGAGTGCTGGCGCCGCGGCCGAGCATGAAGCGCCGCAGCGCCTCGTACCACCAGGTGAACGGAAGGGCGAGCGCGAGCAGCTGAAGGGCGCGGGGCAGCAGGTCGATCGGGAAGATCACCCCGCACAGCAGATAGAGCGCGGCGGCGACGCCCTCGTTGACGCTGATCGCCGCGCGCGGCAGCACCAGCGCCCAGCCCGCGACCAGGAATCCGAAGTAGACGACGGCGACGAGTCCGAGCCCGAGCGAGAGGAGCAGCGGCGCCCAGCGCACGGCGCTCCAATCCCAGCGCAAGCCCATCGCGAACCAGCCCATGGCGAGGATCAGGAGCATGCTCAGCGTCGCCTGGGTGAACTTCACGGTCGAGCGGCCCCAGAGGTAGGTGAAGATGCCGACGGGCGAGGCGTAGATGTACTTGAGCGTCTCGTATTCCTCGCGTTCCTCCACGACGATCCAGCCCATGCCGACGAGGATCCTGGTGACGTACTCGTGGAAGGCGTTGGCGACGTAGAACCCGATGAAGGCTTGTCCGCTGGAGGCGACTCCGGCGACGGCGGAGTACATCACGGCGAGGATCAGTGCTGTTGCCAGCGGGCGTAGGACCGAGTAGACGATGAACGTGAACGGGTCGGCCCAGTTGGCTTCGATCTTCCAGCCTAGATTGGCGGCGGTGCGGAATCGTGCGAAGAGCGTGGTGCCCCATCCGGCCGGGGTCCGGGGGCCTCTCTCCTCGCGGGGCCCCGTCGCTGGCGCTCCAGCCCCACTCGTCG
>JBKJXJ010000100.1:0-7029 GCA_046716125.1 Candidatus Eiseniibacteriota bacterium | reverse complement strand
TCGCGGCGCGTCAGCCGCATCGGCCTCCTGAATGAAGGTGGCCCGCCGGGCGGGCTCGGTTTGACCTTGCTCCAAGGCCACGTCTTGTCGCCCCAATCTCTCGGAGAGCGCCACCGCCTGGTGCGCCGCTGCCGCAAACGTTCCCAGGCTGATGAGTTGGCGTAGATCCTCGGCGTCGAACTTGGGGCGGTCGGGAGTGGAGGCCTCCTCGTGCGCCGCGGCCCAGATGACGCCCACCGCTTGACCCCTGGCATGGATCGGGACCAGCAGGCATTCGACCATCGCGGGCGAGAAGTGGCCGAGATAGGAGTAGCGACGTTCAGGGTGTGCGAACAACAGCGGGGTGCCGCGATCGAGCACGTCGCCGTAGGGCCCGAAGTCTCGCGGCGTTTCGACGCCGATGTGGGGCTTCCACCTGCCGGCGATGGCCGGCCAATGGAAGCTCCTCCGGTCCGCGGTGAGCATGCTGAACCCTGCTGAGTCGGCCCGCAACGACTCTAGGATCACCCCGGCGATCGTCTGGAGGATGGTGCCCGGCGAGTCGGCCAGCGCCTGCGCCAGCATCCCCAGCCCCCGGGCTTCCGCATCGTAGTCCGGTGGCCGCGCTGGGCGTCGACTCAGCTCATCGGTGCACAGGACCGACTCCAGTGACGCCAGAGCGTCCCCGGCAAGGGCGGTTGAACGAAGTTTTCCGGGCTTGCTAGGCATCGGTAGTGCTTTCGTCCCGCTCGAATGCGAGCGGGTATCGCGCGTCCTGGCCGGACCGCCGGCAAAATTCATTGATCTCTTTCTTCAACTCGATCATGCGCAACTCGCGCCCGATGGCGATGCTGTTGAAACGAGCCAACTCGTTCGCGTGCAGCTGAAGCTGGGCGTGGCTCTCGCGCAAGACTTCTTCCTTCTGCCTGATCTCCTGCTCGCCGAACTTGACCGCGTCGATGTCGACCAGCACCAGCACGGCGCCGTCCACCTTGTTGTCGTGGGTCAGGTAGGGGTGCACGCGCAGCGAATGCCACCGGCCACCCTGGTCCTGCACGTCGCACTCCTGCTCGCGCACCGTTGCAATCGTTTCGGCGCCTCGTCTCTCGATGTCGACCAGCGTCTTTCCCGGGGGACCAGCGGGTTCGGAACTGACAAACAGGTTGTGGCGGATATGGCTGATGGGCCGCCCCAGATCCGATGCCTGCAGGTTGAACTGCTCCCCTGCCTGAGGACTGAAGCGCCGGATGGTCAGGTCGAGACCCAACAGTACGATGGCGAGCCCGGCCGAGGTCTGGAGGTTGACCAGGTCGTCGTTGAGGCGGCTCAGGTCAACGTTTCGATGCGACATCTCCTCGTTGACGGTGATCAACTCCTCGTTGGCTGACTCCAGCTCTTCCTTGGAGGTCTCCAACTCTTCGTTGATGCTCTGCAACTCCTCGTTGGCAGACTGGACCTCCTCGTTGGACGCCTGGAGCTCTTCGTTGGCCGCCTCGTGCTGCTCCTGCAAGAACTGGAGATACTCGCGGGTCTCATTGAGGTCGGACACGAGCTCGGCGATCCGCTTGGATTCCTGCTCGCCGCTCAGGGGCGGCACGTCCCGCGACCGAGGCGACAGAGCGTGCACGTCGTCTGCCTCCGCACTTACGAACACGATCAGGAAACAGCGCTCTCGCAAATTCTTGAGCGGGATGACTTCCACCCGGATCTGACGAGTCTCGCCGTCGCGACTGACGCGCACGTTTTCCGCGCAGGCACTCTCGTTCTGGTCTCTGGCCTGCTGGATGGCGGCCCGCAAGGGGAGCATCAGCCCCTCCCGGGCCATCTTCAGCACGTCGAAGCTCGCCTTTCCCGAGGGCGGCTCGAGGTACGCCCCGGTCGGCCCGCGGAACTGCAAGATCTGTAGCTCGTCATTGATCAGAACCGACGGCGGGGCGAACTGGCTGACGGCGATACGGTCGGCTTCACGCTGGGCAGTCAGTTCACCGCGGAAACCCTCGGCCGGTTCCATGTCCACCGGCTTAAGCATCGGAAGAGTCGCCCGGTGACCGGGGACGGCGCGGTCGCCGCGCACGTTTCGAACCGGCAGATGGAAGCCCGACGTAGGCGCAGGCTTCCTGGAGTAGATCCGGTGCTTCCTGTCCAGCGTCTCGAACAGATCGCCAAACTCACCGATCGATTCCGATGCCCCCAGGAGTAGAAAGCCCCCCGGCTTGAGTGCGTAATGAAACGTAGGCAGCGCTTTCTTCTGGAGGGCCTGTTCAAGGTAGATCAACAGGTTCCGGCAACTGATCAGGTCCATCCGTGAGAAGGGTGGATCGGCGATGAGGTTCTGTCGTGCAAAGACCACCACCTCGCGGAGCGCCTTGCTGATGCGGTAGCCGCCCTCCTCCTCGACGAAGTGCCGCCGGAGTCGTTCGGGCGAAATGTCATGGGTGATACTCTTGGCGTACAGGCCGTGGCGGGCCTTCTCCAGCAGTTTGTCGTTGAGGTCGGTGGCGAAAATCTGGAGGCCACGCACGGAACCAGACCTTTCCGCCGCTTCCGCGAACAAGATGGCAAGGGAATAGGCTTCCTGACCGGTGGAGCAGCCGAGCACCCAGCATCGGACCGGATCATCGCCGCGCTGCGACAGGAGCTTGGGCAGGACCTCGCGCTGGAGCACCTCGAACGTCCCGGGGCCGCGAAAGAAGCTCGTGACGCTGATGAGCGCGTCGGAGAAGAGCGCGTCGAGTTCCTGGCTATTGCCCCGGAGAGACCGAGCATAGTTCTCCAGAGTGTCCTGCTTGGTGAGGAGCATGCGCCGGTTGATGCGCCGGCGGATCGTCGTGGATTTGTAGAATGAGAAGTCGACGCCGCTATGGTCGCGCAGGATCTGCAGGATCTTCTGATACTGGCGTTCCGCGCCACTGGTTTCATCGCCTTTCCCGCGCCCGCGACTCGCCTCGGCTCGCGTCTGCGTTGCATCCGACCCCGGCGGTGCGCTCCCACCCGAAGGCAGCGGCGTACCGTCGTCCTGGTGCGCCAGTGCTTCACTACCGTCTTCTCCGCCGGGCGAGACCTCGGATGGTGCGCTCACATACGGATGGTTCGCGATTCGCGCCAGCTCCCTCGCAATGTCCGCCGGCGGGAGCACAAGGTCCACGCATCCCGCCGCCACCGCGCTTCGGGGCATCGAGTCGTGCTTCGCGGTATCGTCCTGCGCGAACGTGATTCCGCCCTCGGCTTTGATCGCCTCGAGTCCGAGCGTGCCGTCGCTGGCCGTGCCGGAGAGCACCACTCCGATGGCTCGATCACGCTGGTCCGCGGCGAGGGATTCGAAAAACGAGTCGATCGGGCGATGCGGCACGCGGCCGCTTTCGCGCGTCCGAAGCTTCAGGGATCCCTGCTGGAGGTCCACGTCCCTGTTGGGGGGGATGACGTACACGTGGTCGCGCTGGACCACCTGACCGTCGGTGATCTCGAGCACGGGCAGCGCAGTGGTTCGCGATAGAATTTGCGTCAGCGCGCTTTCATGCCCGGGGTCGAGATGCTGAACGAGCACGAACGCCATGCCCGTGTCGAGCGGCAGGTGCTTGAGCAGCTGGGTAAACGCCTCCAGACCACCTGCCGAGGCGCCAATCCCGACCACCGGAAACGCTCCGCTATCGGGCCGCTTTTCTTCTGGATTGCTCAAGAAACTCCCCTCGGCGTCGTGCGCCCTCGACAGGGCGATCCACGATGGAAACCCTGCCAGGGGGCGAGCATACACCTTTCGCGGCCCATGGCGGCTCCCGGATTCCTCGAGACTCCCTGGGCTTCGAGCCGCCGCAAGCGAACGCGTGCCCGCGCGACGAGGAAGGCCGGCAGCCCCAACCACCGGCAGGAGGCTCGCTTGCCAGCCCCGTTCGAATCCCGACCGATTCGGTTATTCTCGGCGGCAAGCGAGGTGAAACCGAATGTCCGAATGCGTCGATCTCTACGACAGCACGTACCGCCACTTCGGCGACCAGGTCGCGGGCCTGATCCGGAAGGCGGTGTTCGGTGAGGACATCAGGCAGAACAGCTGGGTGACGGTGGACGAGTACGACCGGTTCATCGCATGCCTCGGGCTGGCCCCGGACCACCACATCCTCGAGATCGCCAGTGGCTCCGGTGGTCCGGGGCTTCATCTTGCCCGCAATGCCGGATGTCGGGTGACGGGCATCGACGCCAATGAGAGCGCCGTGGCGACAGCCTCGCGACTGGCGGAACGGTCAAACGAGGCTGAGCGGGTTCGGTTCAGGGTGGCGGACGCGACCGGACCCCTGCCGTTCGAGGACGGGAGGAGGACGTCACGTGTAACGCGGCGCTGGTGTCGGGCCGCTGGCATCGGGCGCGCGAGGCGCACCGGGTGAGCCTGCTCGAAACCGAGGGGGAAGCGAGATTCGAGGGCCTGCAGTGCTTTTTCGAAGCGGTGCATCGCCTCTCGACTGAACGCCGACTCTCAAGAATCGCCTACCTGATCGAGAAGCGCGACTCGTAGCCGGCGCCTCCCCGAACATCGAGGCGCCGGCGGATGGTCCCGCCGACGCCCGATGCCTCACAGGGATCGCGGTGTGTCCGCCGACACGACGCGGGAATCCCGCTCGCGCACGTATGACTCCCGGCTCGAGGCCACGGCGGCCCCGACGTCGTGCTTCAGCCCGGACACCCGATCGCGTGCGTGATCGACCCCGCTCCGCAGGCGAGATCCCAAGCGACGCGACGTCACGCCGATGCGACGGCGGGTCTCGGAGCCTGACGAGGGCGCCATCAGGAGGGCGACTCCCGCCCCGATCGCGGCGCCGATCATGATACCGACCAGCGGGGCTCTGTTCCGCGCTGGCATCTCGTGTGTTCCGTGCTCATTGATCATGGTTTCCTCCATCGTTTACACAGACCGTTGACGTGTGCCGGCCAAGTAACCGTGACCCTCCCGGCGGCTCTTGTCCCTAGGTGCATGCCTCATGCCATGAGGGTCGGAGCGCAGATCTCGAAGGACTTTGCGGGCATCGGCGCGGGTGGTACACACCGACGCATGAAAGGCGGTGCTTGTCGAGTGTAGAACGTACACACGCGGTGACCGCCGAAGGGGCGCGCTACCTGGGGCGGCTGATGCCGAACACGACGTAACCGGCCATCGCGCCATCGGGCCCGGGATCTCGCACGCCTCGTCCGCTCACCGGCTAATCCAGGAACTCGACCTCGTCCCCCACCCGGAACTCGCCTTCGGCCACCACGCCGGCGTAGATCCCGGCCGTGTGATGGGTCTCGCGGACCAGCGTTCGCATCACGCGATGGTCCAGAGGGATGTCCTCCACCGGCTGGGTGGTCATGACGCATCGCGGGCAGCCGGTGACGACCTCGATCACGGCGCTCCCGACCCGCAGCCGTCGTCCGAGCCAACCCAGCTCGGGGAAACCCGTGGGATCGTCCGCCTCGACCAGGAGATTGGGCCGGAAACGCCGCTCGTCCCACACCGACTCCGGAGCCAGCTGCTCGAGGGTCCGCAGGGTCGTGCGGGTGATCAGGTGGACTGGAAACGCGTCGAAGAAGTTCCCCTCGCGCAACTCCCGCAATCGCTCCGGCGTGAACGCGCTCATGTCGGGCTCGGGTTCGCCGGGCAGCAGTCCCATCAGACCGCGATCGGTCTCGGGCGATTCTTCCGCCGAGGTGAGGCGTGGCGCCGTTCCGCTCCCGGCGGGTCCCAGGGATCGGAGGGTGACGGGTCGCCCGAAGAAGTCGCCCAGTCGGCCCGCCGCGTCGGGTGAATCGGTCGCGACCCGCGTTCCATCCGGCAGGATGATCACGGCCGCAGGTGAACTCGCGCCGGGAACGGGCGGGCTCGTGTACTGCGCCCGGCAGCCGCGCAGGAGCGGGAGGCGCTTGGCGCCGGTGATGCCACCACGGGATTCGTCGTACACCGCCCAGCCGCGGTCGCCCGGGATCCCGCGCCACGTCAACGCCGCGGCGTCCAGACGTTCGCCCGCCATGCTCTTCACCGGGTAGCGCCACACGTGAGAGAGGGTTCCGGCTCGCATGAGGTCACCATAGGGGCGTGTCATGCCGGGGGTCAATCCAGGCGGTGACCGGGTGCACATGGAAGGCATGGGTGGACGCGTTGGACTACGTGAACGCCCATACCTGGCCGTACCGGAAGATCGCGGAGTACGTCCAGAAGAAGTTCAAGGTGCAGGACTGGTGGGCGCAGACCGTCACCGTCGGCTACGAGCGCATCCGCGGCCTGCGGGAGCTTCTCCACTCGGCGCGCGACCTGGTATACGATACATCAGCAAACCCATGAGGTGCGCGGGACCGCGCCATCACGTCACATCGGTAGCTCTGGGAGGATGCCATGGCCAGGAAGCAGGCTGCGCGGAGCAGGAAGAAGGTCGCGAAGAAGGCGGCAAAGAAGCGCCCGGCGGCGAAGCGTCCCAAGCGCGTGGCCAGGCCAGCCCTGAAGTCCGCCCCCCGCAAGGCCGCCGCGACCAGGGCGCCGGTGCCGCCGAGCCGGATCGGGGTCATCACCCACACCGAGCTGGCGAGTGCCGATCCCTCGGCGACCCGGGCGTGGTGCGAGGAGGTGCTCGGCTGGAAGTTCGGCCAGGCCATGCCGACGCCGGCGGGGCCGTACCACATGTGGCAGTTCCCGATCGGCACCGGAGGCGGCATCCGCGCCAACAACCCGCCTGAGGTCCCCGGGTCCATCCCCTATTGCGAGGTCAAGGACATCCGGGACAGCTTCGCCAGAGCGCTCGCGGCCGGCGCCACGGAGATGGTCGGCCCCATGGCGCTCCCGGGTGGGATGGGATGGATCGCGATCGTCGCCGCCCCGGGTGGCGTCGCGATCGGATTCTGGGCCGGCAGCTGAAGCCGGACGTTCGGGCGCCCGGTGCGCCCGGCTAGCTGTGAAGTCCAAGCACGTTGCTCTGTTACCCATGAGCCCGGTCTGGACCCCTCATCGTCGCCCATATCGCCGCATCCATGGCCCTTCCGGTTCCGATGCAAGTGGCGCAGGGACAGTCCTCTGCGACGCCCGGCCCGGTCATC
>JBKJXJ010000099.1:0-28174 GCA_046716125.1 Candidatus Eiseniibacteriota bacterium | reverse complement strand
GTTCGGCTGGCCGGTGGTGACCAGCGCGCTCTACCCGTTCCTGCTCCTCGCGATGTTCAACGGCCCGTCGTGGAGGGCGGCGTTCGCGCCTGCGCACGTCTGACCCATCGCGCGCCGGGCCGCGCTGGTCGCTTCATACCGGGCACTGGTCCCCCGGGGTTTGCCGCCAGGCGCCTGTTCATTCACCTTCTTTGCCTTCCCCCTACGCGATCCGCCTCCCGGAGGTCCTCCGCCATGTCCATCCGCCCGTTGCTTGGCGCCGCGCTGCTGGCGCTCGCCCTCGCGGTCCCGTCGCCCGTCGGCGCCGCCAAGGCCGCCAAGGCCACCAAGACCCCACCCGCCAAGTCGCTCCTCGAAGGGCTTCAGATGTTCCAGGTCGGCGCCGCCCATTCCTCGATCGAGTTCGCGGTCGCGTGGATGGGGATCTCCAGGGTGCGCGGGGCGTTCAGCGACTTCTCGGGCACGCTGGCGCTGGACCGGAACGATCTCACCCGCGCTTCGGCGACGATCGTCATCCGCACGAAGAGCCTCACCACGTTCAACGAACGGCGCGACCGGGATCTGAAGAGCGCCGACTGGTTCGACGTCGAGAAGTTCCCGACCGCGGTGTTCAGCAGCCGCGAGGTGGTGAAGCAGGGGGAGGGATACGTCCTGCGTGGGCCGCTCACGCTGCGCGGTGTCACGAAGGAGATCGAGATCCCCTTCACGTTGAACGGCTTCGTCCGTGACGGTGGTGGGGACGAACGGGTCGGCTTCGAGGGCCGGCACGTCCTGAACCGCAAGGACTATGGCATCGTCGGGCAGGCGCGATACAACGCCCTCATGGAGATCGGCAAGGCGATGGTCGGCGACCAGATCGAGCTGCCGCTCGCGATCGAGGGCATCCGCACCACGCCCAAGGACACGCTCCAGGACCGCGCCGCCGATTCGTTGTGGCGGGCGATCACGGCGCGCGGGGTGGCGGCGATCACGAAGGAGTATCGCGCGCTGCGCGCGGTCACACCCGATTCGCTCATGCCGGTGAACGAACCGCGGCTGAACGCGGTCGGCTACCAGCTCGTCGAGCGGGGCAAGCCGGCCGACGCGCTCGAGCTGTTCAAGGCGCAGGCGGAAGCCTATCCGCAGTCGGCCTCGGGGCTGGTGGGAGTCGCATACGCCGCGGCCACGCTCGGCGATCGCGAGACCTCGGCGGCCCACGCGGAGAAGGCGGTGGCGCTCAATCCGGGCACGACGCGGGCGCTCGAGATCCTGAGGCGGGCGAAGGCGACGGGGACGAACTGATCGCAGCCGGCACGGCCGCGCCGGGAGCGGAATCCGGCGTGCCGGTCGGCCGGAACCCCTCGTTCGGCGCGCGGGGCTGTCGGGTCACGCGTCCGCGGCGGACACTGGTGCCAACGTTTTCCAGGATCGGCCCGTCCAACCCCACGTTCGACCGCGAAGCGCCCCAACCCGGAAGGCGACCATGAAAGCGATCCTTGCCGCTGTCCTGCTGTCGTCCGTGGTCGCATGCGCGGCGCGGTCGGACAGCCTCACGACTACGACCACGACCAACCCCCGGCCGCCGGTGCGCGCCGAGCGACTGACCTCACCCGTCGCGATCGACGGTGTGCTCTCGGAGGCGATCTGGCAGAACGGGAACGCCGTCACCGACTTCAAGCAACGCGATCCCAACGAGGGCGCCGAGCCGAGTCAGAAGACCGAGGTCCGCGTCGCCTACGACGACGATGCGATCTATGTCGGTGCCCGATGCTTCGACGCCCACCCGGAATCCATGCTCGTGCGCCTCTCGCGCCGCGACGTCTCGGTGCCGGCCGACCGCTTCTCGTTTTACCTCGATCCCTATCACGACAAGCGGAGCGGCTATTACTTCCTGGTGAACGCCGCCGGCACGCTGTACGACGGGACGCTCTCCAATGACGGCTGGGAGGACAACTCCTGGGACGGGGTCTGGGCGGCGAAGTCGAGGGTGGACGAGCTGGGCTGGAGCGTCGAGATGCGGATCCCGTATTCCCAGCTCCGGTTCCAGCAGGCGACGCAGCAGGTCTGGGGGGTCAACTTCCGTCGTGTGATCCAGCGCAACAACGAAGAGGTGTTCCTGGTCTATCAGCCGAAGAAGGAAAGCGGATTCGTCTCGCGCTGGCCCGAGCTGCACGGGATCGAGAATATCCGCGCGTCGCGCGCGATCGAGCTGAAGCCCTACATCACGTCGAAGGGCGAGTTCCTCACCCACGCGCCGCTCGATCCGTTCAATGACGGCTCGCGGCACCACGCGGACGTGGGCGGCGATCTGCGCATGGGGATCGGCGGCAAGATGACGCTGAACGCCACGGTGAATCCCGACTTCGGCCAGGTCGAGGTGGACCCGGCGGTGGTGAACTTGAGCGACGTCGAGTCCTTCTTCCAGGAGAAGCGTCCGTTTTTCACCGAGGGCTCTTCGATTTTCAACTTCGGCAATCAGGGTGCCAACAACTACTGGGGCTTCAACTGGCCGGAGCCGGCATTCTTCTACAGCCGGCGGATCGGCCGTGGTCCGCAGGGCGGGAGACCCGATTCGGACCCATCGATCGACCAGTACGTCGACGCGCCGATCGGCACGAGGATCCTGGGCGCCGCCAAGCTGACCGGAAAGCTCCGCCCGAGCGTCAGCTTCGGCACGCTGCACGCGCTCGCCGATCGCGAGGTGGCCACCATCGAGACCGGCGGGACCCGCTCGAAGGTCGGGATCGAGCCGCTCACCTACTACGGCGTCGCGCGCGGGCTCAAGGAGATCAACAACCGCCGTCAGGGTTTCGGGCTCATGACCACGGTCGCCGCGCGCTCGTTCGAGGACGCCCCGCTGCGCGACCAGCTCAACAGCCGCTCCGTGATGACCGGGTTCGACGGCTGGACGTTCCTGGACTCGAGCAAGACGTGGGTGGTCTCCGGCTGGACGGCGTTGTCGCATGTCGCCGGGACCTCCGACCGGATCACGGCCCTCCAGCGGCACTCGCGTCATTACTTCCAGCGCCCCGACGCGGACCATGTCGAAGTGGACCCGACCGCGACCTCGCTGACCGGACTCGGCAGCCGGTACTGGATCAACAAGCAGAAGGGGAACGGCATCTTCAACTCGGCGCTCGGTTTCATGAGCCCCAGCTTCGACGTTGCCGACGTTGGGTTCCATTCGCGCTCGGACATCATCAACGCGCACATCGGCGGTGGTTACAAGTGGACCGAGCCCACGAAGCGGCGCAAGTTCCAGGAGGTGCTGGGGTCCGTGTTCGCGAGCTACGACCTGCAGGGGAATCCGCTCTGGGGCGGCGTGTGGGCGTCCGGGTTCACCGAGTTCAGCAACAATTACAGCTGGAACTACAACGTCGCCTTCAACCCGCAGACCGTGAACAACCGCCGCACGCGCGGCGGTCCGCTGACCCTGAACAAGCCCGGATACGAGCTCTCCACCTACATCGACACCGACGGAAAGGCCAAGCTCTTCTACTACTTCGAGGTCTACTCCTACCGGGTACCTGCGGCGGATACCTACAACTGGAATGTGGAGCCCGGGATCGAATGGAAGCCGGCCTCGAACGTCACGGTGAGCTTTGGCCCGGGCTATTCGCGCAACGTGGAGAACGCCCAGTTCGTCGCCTCATTCGACGATCCGGGGGCGGCCGCCACGTTCGGGCGGCGATACGTGTTCGGGCGGCTCGACCAGACCACGGTGTCGGCGAACATCCGGCTCAACTGGGCGTTCACACCGACGATGAGCCTGCAGACGTTCATGCAACCGCTCATCTCGGCCGGCGACTACACCGATTTCAAATCGCTCGCGCGGCCGAGGAGCTACGAGTTCGATCCCTACCCGTTCCCGGGCAACCCGGATTTCAACTTCAAGTCGCTGCGGGGAAACGCGGTGTTCCGCTGGGAGTACATGCCGGGCTCGACGGTGTTCCTGGTCTGGACCCAGGAGCGCCAGGACTTCGAGGACACCGGGGAGTTCAGCTTCCGGCGCAATTTCGAAAACCTGATCGATGCCGACAAGAACAACATCTTCCTCGCCAAGCTGAGCTACTACTTCAGCCTCTAGCCTCTCCCCTGGGCCGGTCGCACATCGTGGCGGCCGGCCCGCGGTGCGCCGCTCGTCCCCCCAAACACGGCGCTGGTCGGGTAGCCGCGGAACTCTTCCCCAATCCGTAACATCCCTGCCAACTCCCGCGTCTTTCCTCCCGTCCAAGACGGCGTCCGCCATTGCCACCCTCGCCCGGGGTCAACGCCATGAAGCCGCTCCTGCTCCTCCTGCTGTTCGCCGTCGCCGCGCCGCCCGCCTTCGCCGACAGCCTCACCGTCGCGCTGCCCGAGGTTCGGGCGCGCCGGATGTCCGGCACGCTCAACATCGACGGCTGGCTCACCGACGCCGCGTGGAGCGGCGAGGTCGCGAACGCCCGGTTCATCCAGAGCGATCCCGACCAGGGTGCTCCACCCAGCTTCGCGACCGAGGTGAGGGTCCACTTCGACGACGACGCGATCTACGTGGGGGCTCGGATGTTCGACGCGTCGCCCGACTCGATCGTCGCCCGGCTGTCGCGCCGCGACGTGAGCGCGAACTCGGATGAGCTGTGCGTGTTCCTCGATCCGTACCACGATCGGCGCACCGGATACTTCTTCGTCATCAGTGCGGCGGGCGTCCTGCGGGACGGGACCATGTACAACGACGGCTGGACCAACGGCTCCTGGGACGGTGTCTGGGAGGGCAGGGCCCGAATCGACTCGCTGGGCTGGACCGCGGAGATGCGGATTCCGTACTCGCAGCTTCGCTTCCGCAAGAGCGAGCAGGGGCGCTGGGGCGTCAACTTCCGTCGCTACCTCGCCCGGCGCAACGAGTACGACCACGTCGCCTACACCCCGCGAGACGAGAGCGGGTTCGTCTCCCGATTCCCCGACCTCGTCGGGATCGATGGAATCACACCGGATCGCGCCATCGAGCTCCGGCCCTATGCCATCACGCGCGGCGAGTTCCTGCAGCACGCGCCGGGAGATCCGTTCAACGACGGCTCGAAGGTGGTCCCCGGCGTCGGTCTGGATCTCAAGACCGCGGTCGGCAGCAAGCTGACGCTCAATGCCACCATCAACCCGGACTTCGGCCAGGTCGAGGTGGACCCGGCGGTGGTGAACCTGTCGGACGTCGAAACCTTCTTCTCGGAGAAGCGGCCGTTCTTCTTCGAGGGCTCGAGCAACTACGAGTTCGGGTCCGGCGGGTCCAACAGCTTCTGGGGGTTCAACTGGCCGGGCCCGACCTTCTTCTACAGCCGCCGCATCGGGCGGGCCCCGCAGGGCTTCGACCCAGCCGAAGGCAACGCCGAGTTCGTGGATCGCCCGCTCGGGACCAGCATCCTCGGAGCCGCCAAGCTCACCGGCAAGATCGCCGGCGACTGGAACCTGGGCCTGCTGCAGGCGGTCACGGCCCAGGAGCACTCGAAACTCCAGGCCTCCTCGGGCGTGCGTTTCCGGACCGAGGTCGAGCCGCTCACGTCGTACACCGTGATGCGCGCCCAGCGGGAGTTCAGCGGGGGGCGCCGGGGGCTCGGCGTCCTCACGACCATGGCGGCGCGCGAGTTCGACAACCCTCTGCTCGGCGATCAACTCAACAGACGCTCGGTCATGGCCGGAGTCGATGGCTGGACGACGCTCGACAGCGCCCAGGCCTGGGTTGTGTCCGGCTGGACCGGGCTGACCGACATACGGGGAACGCGCGAGCGGCTCATCGCGCTCCAGCGGAACCCCCAGCACTACCTCCAGCGCCCCGACGCCGCGCGCTGGCGGATCGATTCGACCGCCACATCGCTCACCGGATACGGCGGACGCTTCACGCTCAACAAGCAGAAGGGGCGCGTGATCTTCAACTCGGCGGCCGGGTTCATGAACCCGCACTTCGACCTGAACGACGTGGGCTCGATGTCGCGGGCTGACGTGTTCAACGCCCACGTCGTGGCCGGTTACAAATGGAGCGATCCCAAGGGCTGGCGCCGCTACGCGGACGCCAAGGTGGCGCTCTGGGGCAACACCGACTGGGACGGGAACCTGATCAGTCCCGGCCTCTGGACCGGCGGGGGCCTCGACTTCTCCAACTACTGGTCATTCTGGCCACGCGTCTCGTTCAATCCGGCCTCGTTCAACAACCGGCTCACCCGCGGCGGCCCGCTCACCGCGACCAGGCCGCGCTGGGACGCCGGGTTCTGGTTCGAGACCGACTCGAGGAAGAAGGTCTCGTACGGGCTCGACTTCGGCGGCGCGCGGTCACAGTCGGGCGGATGGGCGATCTGGGCCTATCCGAGAGTGGAGTGGAAGCCGGCCTCGAACGTGTCGGTGAGCGCGGGCCCGGGATTCGACCGCAACCACCAGGACTCCCAGTGGGTGGGCTCGGTCGCCGACGCCGGCGCGGCGGAGACCTACGGCCGGCGCTACGTGTTCGCGCAGCTCGACCAGACCACGGTCTCGGCCAATCTCCGGCTCAACTGGTCGTTCACGCCCAACCTAAGTCTCCAAATGTTCGCGCAGCCGCTCATCTCGAGCGGCGAGTACTTCGCGTTCAAGCAGCTGGTGCGCGCCCGCAGCTACGACTGGGAGCCGGTGGGCTCGGGCGTTCCCCAGTACAACCCTGTCACCGACCAGATCGACCTGGACGGCCCGGGCCCGCGCGACCCGTCCAATCCCGACTTCAACGTGACGTCCCTGCGCGGGAACGCCATCCTGCGCTGGGAGTACATGCCGGCCTCGACTCTCTTCCTGGTCTGGACGCAGGACCGGAGTGGGCCCGACGAGGACAAGGGAGAGTTCGACTTCGGGTCGGAGTGTTCGAGGCTGCTCAACCAGCGGCCCAACAACATCTTCCTCGCCAAGGTGAGCTACTACCTCAACCTTTGAGCCCGGCGCGGGGTCAGCGGTACAGGCGCTTGATCGAGCCCCAGGTGGAGGAACTCGCCGGAGCGGTCGTCCAGCACGAACTCGAGCCGGTAGGTCGTGGGCAGTGCCAGGGACGCCATGAGAGCGAGAGTCACAAGGCGCTTCATGGGGTCACACCGCCAGGATCAGCGGGCGAGGATCAGCCGCCGTGAGATGACGCGCGTCTCGGTTGGGGCTCTCAGCCTCACGAAGTAGACGCCGTTGGCCGCCTGGGAGCCGTCGTCCCGCCTGCCGTTCCAGAACGCGGCGCCCGGCCCGGCCGGATGCCAGCCACGCATGATCGAGCGCACGCGGCGGCCCTGGGCGTCGAAGATCGACAGGTCGAGGTTGCCCTCGCGCTCGACGGTGAAGCTCAGGTCCACGCACAACCAGGTCATCGGATTCGGGAACGGCGGCTCGAGTGCCGTGATGAACCGATCGCGCGAAGGCGGCTCGACGCCCACGACCAGCGACGGCGAGAGCACCGTGTCGCGGCCCGTGTAGATGTAATCGTCGCTAAGCACGGACACCGAGTCGCCATTGGCGGCGTTACCGGCGACGCAGAAGATCACCGTGCCGCTGTCCACTGGTGGGGCGACCCACGAAAACGTCCATTCGCATGGGCTGGGCCAGCCCTTGCGGGTGGAGGGGCTCGTATGGGAGACGTAGACGCGGGTCTTCCACGTGCTGGTCGAGCCGGACGCGTAGGTTGCCAGCCGCAGCGAGTCCTCGTGATTCTGCGGGATGATCCAGGTCCCCGCGCCGAGCCCGTTGGGCTGATAGACCGCCGTGAGCTCGAAGCCCCACTTGCGATCCTCGTAGCCTTCATTGGCCGTCGAGCTGAGGCGCACGCGCAACGGATAGGTCTGGCCGGGCGTGTACGCGGTCGGCAGATCTAAAATCTCGACCTGTCCGTTCGGCAGGTTCGCCAGATTGAGGTTGTGGCAGACGGTGCAGAGTGCCTCGGCTGGCTTCCCACCGATCGCGGGCGCGCCGGTTCGGCTGAGCGGCGGGCCGGTCGAGAACGCGAACGCCACGGCCGTCCCGAAGACCATGCCGGCGACAACAAAGGCTCTGGCAAAGAAACGAAGCACGGATGCGCGCCTCAAGAGGGGACCGACTGAGGGACCAAAGCGTCAGGCTCGAACGAGGATACTCCTGTCGCTTCGGAAAATCCCGTCCAAAGTTCTGCCCGGATGAGGGTTGGGGGACAGAGTCCGGGGCCCTGGACGGCGTCTGGAGGCTCCAGGCAGGGCCTCCCGGCGCGGGTGGCCCTGGGGTGCCGCAGCGAACCCCGTCGACCGGACCGCCCGGGGACTAAGGCCGGGTGGGGGCGCGCCTTGCGGGCAGCGCGGAGGCTCGACCCTCCCTGCCCCGGTCGCGCTATACTGCGTCGTCACTTAGCCCGCTGGACCGTTCGAGCGCACCACCGCCGGGGCCTCCCCGGCGACCGGAAAGGACCCCCAGGCCCATGCCGACCGTCGCGACCGATCGCGTCGCCGCCCTGACCGTGCGCGATCCTCTGGTCGCTGCCGCCCAGCGAAAGCTGGCGGCCCGCGAGCCGCTCACCCAGGAAGACGGGGTGCGTCTGTTCGAGGCCCCGGTCCTCGAGCTGGGCCGGCTCGCCGACGCCTGCGCCCGAGACCGGCATGGCGATCGCGTCTACTTCACCGTCAACCGCCAGCTCAATCCCACCAACGTGTGCGTGCTGGCGTGCAAGTTCTGCGACTACGCGAAGAAGCCGGGCGCCGAGGGCGCCTACACCATGACCGAGGCCCAGATCCGCGCCCACGTCGATTCCGACATCACCGAGATCCACATCGTCGGCGGACTCCACAACAAGTGGCGGTTCGACGACTACCTGAACATCATCCGCTGGGTGAAGGCCGAGAAGCCATCGCTCAGCGTCAAGGCCTACACCGCGGTCGAGATCGACTTCTTCTGCCGGCTCACGCGCCAGCCCGCCGAGTGGGTGCTCGAACGACTGCGCGAGGCGGGGCTGGACGCGTTGCCGGGCGGCGGCGCCGAGGTGTTCAGCGAGCGCGTGCGGCGCGAGATCTTCCACCAGAAGATCGGCGCCAGGCGCTGGCTCGAGATCCACGAGATCGCGCACCGGCTGGGCATCCCGTCCAACGCCACGTTGCTCTACGGTCACATCGAGACGCGCGCCGAGCGGGTGCAGCACCTGATCCTCCTGCGCGAGCTCGAGACACGCTCTCCGGGCTTCTTCGCCTTCATCCCGCTCGCCTTCCAGCCGGGCGTGACCGGTCTCGTGCGCCGGCAGGCCTCGGCCATCGAAGATCTCAAGACCATCGCCATCTCGCGCCTGGTGCTCGACAACATCCTGCACGTCAAGAGCTACTGGGTCATGCTCGGGCAGGATACGGCGGCGGCGGCCATCAACTTCGGCGCCAGCGACATGGACGGGACCATCGGCCAGGAGAAGATCGCACACGCGGCACTCGCGCGCAGTCCGGTCGGGATGGCCGAAGCGAGCATGGTCCACCTGATCCGCGAGGCCGGGAAGCGTCCGGTGCAGCGCGACGCGCTCTACCGCGTGGTGCGCGAGTACGGACGTGACGGCGATGCGCCCGCCGCGGGCGCGCGCCCGGCGGCGGTCGCGGCCGCGCCGGCCGGCGGCTGAGCCGTGGCCCACGACCTGCATCACTCGCCCGGATTCCTCGCGCTGGTCCAGGAGGCCAGATCGCGGGTCCGTCAGATCAGCGTGGACGAGTACGTCGCTCGCGCGCGGGGCGGCGAGCCGGCCGTCCTGGTGGACACGCGTGAGGACCACGAATGGGAGCGCGGTCATCTGCCCGGGGCCATCCACCTTGGCAAGGGCATCATCGAGCGCGACATCGAGAAGACTGTCCCCGACAAGTCCGCGCCGATCGTCTGCTACTGCGGCGGGGGGTTCCGCAGCTCGCTGGTCTGCGACAACCTCCAGAAGATGGGCTACACGAACGTCATCTCGATGGATGGCGGCTTCCGCGGCTGGACCGCTCGCGGGCTGCCGGTCGAGACGGATTAGTCGTGCGGTCCGCGACGAGCGCCGTCCGGCGCCGTCCGTTCTTCATCGTCGCGCTTGTTGCGCTCGGCCTGTCGGCGGGCGCCGCGCACGCCCAGGTGCGGTTCGTCGACGTGTCGGGGTACATCGGCGGCGGGGCCCAGTACGGCTGGATCGCCAGCGGGACGCCCTCCATCAACGGCGCCCGCGGCCCGGGGTTGCAGCTCGTCTTCGGACGGCGACTGCGCGACCGCTATCCGCTCTACTTCGACCTGCGGCTGGGTGGGATGTTCGTGGATGTCGGCCCGACGACCGATCTCGCCCTTCCTTCCGATCGCGCCGACTACGCCGTCATGGCGGCAGGTGGACTCTGGGACTTTCGCAAAACCCGCGGGCGTCGATCCGGGCCATGGGCATCCCTGCACGCGACCTACCACAATCTCAACTGGCGCCAGTCCTACTACAGCATCGAAGGGTTCGGCTTGTCGCCGGGGCTGGGCGCCCATGTCCACGTCCCGCCGGTCGGCGTCTTTCGCGTCGGCGTCACCGCCAATTTCTTCTCCGCGCAGTCCCTCAACGAGGCGGATGCGAGCGGCCAGAGTCTCCAGTTCAGCATGGACTACGTCTACGAGTTCCGGTCGCGCGATGAGCCATGAGCCGCCGGTGAGCGTCGCCGACTACGAAGCGCTGGCCCGCGCCCGGATGGATCGCGGTGCGTACGACTACTTCGCCGGCGGGGCGGGCGACGAGCGCACGCTGGCGATGAACGTGAGCGCCTTCGATCGCTGGGTCTTAAGGCCGCGGGTGCTGGTGGACATGCGGAAGGTGGACACCTCGACCACGGTGGTCGGGCAGCCGCTCGCCGCGCCCATCATGCTGGCGCCCGCCGCGTTCCATAAGCTGGCGCACCCCGAGGGCGAACGGGCGACCGCGCGCGCCGCGGCCGCGTCCGGCACGGTGTTCGTCGTGAGCACGGTGGCAAGCTTCTCGATCGAGGAGATCGCTTCGGCTGCGTCCGGACCGCTCTGGTTCCAGCTCTACGTCTACAAGGATCCCGCCATCACCCGCGACATGGTGGCGCGCGCCGAGGCTGCCGGCTGCCGCGCGCTGGTGGTGACGGTGGACACGCCCATGCTCGGCCGACGCGAGCGCGACGCCCGCAACCGCTTCGCGCTGCCCGAGGGGATCGAGCCCGCGAACTTTGCCGCGATCCACCACCTGGTGGCGGCACGTGCCGCCCAGGAAGGGCAGTCCCCGTTTCATGCCCAGGTGCAGCAGCTCTTCGACCCTTCGCTCGATTGGGACAAGGTCGCGTGGCTCAAGTCCATCACGAAGCTGCCGCTCATCCTCAAGGGCGTGGTGACGCCCGAGGACGCGCGCCTCGCGGTCGAGGCCGGAGTGGCCGGGATCATCGTCTCGAACCACGGCGGGCGGCAGCTCGATGGCGCCGAGGCCACGATCATGGCGCTGCCGCGGGTGGTCGAGGCGGTCGCGGGCTCGCTGCCCGTGATGGTGGACGGCGGCATCCGGCGCGGGGTGCACGTCCTCATAGCACTCGCGCTCGGGGCGCAGGCGGTGTTCATCGGCCGGCCCTATCTGTGGGGTCTGGCGGTGGATGGCGAGCGCGGCGTGCGGGACGTCTACGAGCTGCTGCGCGGAGAGCTGGAACTGGCGATGGCGTTGAGCGGTAAACCCTCGGTGAACAGGATCGATCGCTCGCTGGTTGCGGAGGCGTGAGGCCGTGGGGACGCTCAGGAGACGGGTTGTCGCCGCGGCCACGGCCTGCCTGCTCCTCGCCCTGGGCGGGGCGGGCTGCTCGGAGACGGGCGGTGGGTTCGACCTCGCGAGTCTGGTCAGGCCGCCAGGGACCCCGCAGATTCCTGCTCCGGCGCCCAACTCTCCAGCCAACACGCTGCGCCTGCTCGAGTGGGTCTACCTTGGCGGCAACGCCGATCAGCCGGCCGCGAGCAGCACCAGTCTCAAGTTCGATCGCAACTTCTTCGTGGACCCCGACCCGGACTTCACCTACTTCCCCGAGCCCAATCGCACCATGCCACGGGACCCGCTCGGGCGCTGGCACAAGAACATCCGGACCACGGTGAACCTCCGCATCGGGACCGAAGACGGGGCCAGCATCGAGATCTCCGGGCACGCGAACTTCGAGGATCGATGCCTCCGGGGCCCGCCACGATGCGCGCTGCGGACCCCCCCGGGCTCAGTCGCGCACCTCGATCAACTCCAGACGGCCCTGCCCCGTTTCCTCGCGGATCAGAACGATCCCGGGCGCACAGGAGTGATGTAAGAGGGGCCGCGGCGGTTTTCGGATCCGGACTCACGGCGTTCCCGTGATGTCCTTCGTCCACCGCCGCGGCGCGTCGGCCGCATGTGCAAAACCAGATACACCATGGTTCCATGCAGGTTTCACCCGACGCGCGCGGGATCCTGTACGGTCTTCGAGCTGATTCCGGATGTGCGCACGTGCCACCGACGTCGGGTCGCGGTCAGGTCGCGAACGATTTTTTCGTCGCGAGGCATGCGCCGGACGGACGCCGCGCGCGGACGTGCACGCCGTACCGCGGTGGGCTAGACTCGTGCTGCCCACCCGCATCGCGATCCCGCTCCCGTCCACGGAGGGACCTTGCTCGAGCCCGCTGCCCCCGCGCCCGAAACGTCCACGGCTCCCGGAGGGAGGCTCACCGATCCCCAGCAGGTGCTCGAAAGCGTGTTCGGCTACCGGGAGTTCCGTCCCGGGCAGCGCCACATCATCGACGCGGTGCTTGCCGGGCGCGATTGCATCGGGGTGATGCCGACCGGCGCCGGCAAGTCGCTCACCTTCCAGATCCCCGCCCGCATCCTGCCGGGCGCGGTGCTGGTCATCTCGCCACTCATCTCGCTCATGAAGGACCAGGTGGACGCGCTCACGCGCGTGGGCTATCGCGCCGCGGTGATCAACTCGAGCATCGAGTTCGAGGAGCGTCGCGCGCGTCTTGCCCAGCTCCGGCGCGGCGAGCTGGAGCTGGTCTACGTCGCGCCCGAAGGACTCGAAGGGGGGCTGCGTCAGCTCATCGCGGATTGCCGCGTCAGCCTCGTGGTGGTGGACGAAGCGCATTGCATCAGCCACTGGGGGCATGACTTCCGGCCCGCCTACCGGCGACTTGAAGGGCTGAAGGGCGAGCTGGGCGACATCCCGGTGCTGGCGCTCACCGCGACCGCCACGCGCCGCGTGGTGGGAGACATCATCCGGCAGCTCGGCATGCGCAAGCCCGATGGGTTCAAGGGGTCGTTCTTCCGCCCCAACCTCCACATCACGGCCCAGAAGAAGGGGGCCGGGCGCAATACCCGCAACGACATCCTCGGCATCGTGCGACGCCACCGCGGTGAGAGCGGCATCGTCTACTGCCTGAGTCGCCGCGGCGTCGAATCCACGGCCGAATGGCTGCGCGGCCGTGGCGTGCGCGCCGCCGCCTACCACGCGGGCCTCGCCGACGAGGAGCGCGCCCGCACGCAGGACGCCTTCGCACGCGACGAGATCGAGGTGGTCGTGGCGACCGTCGCCTTCGGCATGGGAATCGACAAGAGCAACGTGCGGTTCGTCGTCCACCGCGACATGCCGAAGAGCATCGAGGCCTGGTATCAGGAGATTGGCCGCGCCGGCCGGGACGGGCTCGTCAGCGACTGTGTCCTCATGTACTCGTGGGCCGATGTGATCGGGTACGACGCGTTCCTCGACGGGATCGATGACGAGACGCTGCGCGCCGAGACGCGCGGCAAGACGGTCGAGATGTTCCGGCTGGCGGACCGGGGCGGCTGCCGGCACCAGGCGATCGCCCGCCATCTCGACGAGTCGATCGCGCCGTGCGGGACGTCCTGCGACATCTGCCGCGGCGTGGGGATCGAGGCGTTGGTGGCGGGCACGGCTGCCTTCGGCTCACGTGGCCTGTCGCGTGATACCACGGCGGCCACCCGCGCCGCCGGCTCGTTCGCGGCCGCGTTCGACGACGCGCCCGTCGATGCAGAGCTGTTCGATCGGCTGCGCGCGCTGCGCAAGCGCCTCGCCGACGCCGAGGGCGTGCCCGCATACATCGTATTCAGCGACGCCGTGCTCCGACAGATGGCGGCCCGCGTGCCGAAGAGCCGCGGGGAAATGCTCGCGCTCTCGGGCGTGGGCCCGGTCAAACTTGAGCGCTACGGCGAGGCATTCCTCGAGACGCTGCGCGGGCGTTGAGCCCTCGGCAGACGCACGATCCGCTCGGTATCGGGATCGTGCAGGAGCTAATCCCTGGCCGTTCTCCCGCGATTGGTCAGGGCGATCACCACGATCAGAAAGATCGCGATGCCGACACCCCACAGCCACCACTCGGTGTACCACACCCGGGTGGTGTCCGACGTGGTCGTCACCGCGGTGCTGGTGCTTTCCTGCTGGGCGAAAGCGACTCCCGCCGCGAGCAGCGACGAGCATCCGCCCACCAGAACTCGAGTCCATCGCTTCATGGATTCCATGACCGTCCTCCGGGGTGTGGGGCCCGCCTATCACCGGGTCCAAAGGTGTCGCTGTGCTCGTCCCTGAGCCGTGGGTGTTGACCACGGGAGCGGGGACCCCTGGCCCGACATCGCAAACGTCGTGCCGTCGGCAAAGGATCGGCGGAGAACCCATCACGACAAAAAGTTAGGGCAGGGGCCGGAATCGGCCGGGGACGGGCGCCATGTCAGTTGTTCCCGGGAAATTGAAAAGGCCGCTCCCAGAACCATGCTTCCGTTTCAACGATCGCGCCAGGCTTGACAGCACCGGAGGCCGCCCGCAGTCTGCCCGCCCATGCGGCTTCCCAATCCGCTCGCCAGTCGCAACGGACGCCTCGCCGCATTCTTCGCCCTCTATCTGACCGAGGGCATCCCGCTCGGGTTCACCGCCACCGCGATCGCCACCCAGATGAGGCGCCAGGGCCTGGGCCCGGCGGAGATCGGCGCCTTCGTCGGCTCGCTCTACATGCCGTGGGCCTTCAAGTGGATGGTCGGGCCGTTCGTGGACACGTTTTCGTCCGACCGGTTCGGGCGCCGCCGCCTGTGGATCTTCATCGCGCAGGCCTTCATGGTGATCACGCTCATGGTGGCGCTGCCGGTCAACTTCACCACTGAACTCAAGCTCTTCACGTTGATCATCCTCATCCACAACGCGTTCAGCGCCACGCAGGACGTGGCGATCGACGCGCTCGCCGTCAACGTGCTGCGCGAGGACGAGCGCGGGCTGGCCAACGGGCTCATGTTCGGTGGCGCCTATCTCGGCCAGGCGGTCGGGGGTTCGGGGGTGCTGTTCCTCGCGCCGGTGATCGGATTCCCAAACACCTACTTCTTCGTCGGCGCCTGCATCGTGGCGGTCAACCTGCTGGTCGTCCTGCCGATGCGCGAGGCCGCGGGGCCGGCGCGCGCGCACCGCCAGGGCTCCGCCGCCGGCGCGGCCGTCCGCCAGTTGGGCCGCTTCGTGGTCGACGCGGTCAACGCCTTCCTCGGGTCCCGCGCCGCGTGGGTGGGGGTGATCAACGCCCTTCTCCCGGCGGGAGCCTTCGCGCTTGGACTGGCGCTCCAGTCCAACCTCGCGGTCGAGCTGGGACTCGACGACACCCAGGTGGGATTCCTCAACCTCTGGTCCACCGTCATCTCGGCGACCTGCTGCGTCGCGGGTGGATGGATCTCTGATCGGATGGGGCGCCGGCGCTCGCTGGCGCTTTTCATCTTCGGCACCACGCTGCCCACCATCTATCTCGCGTGGGTCATGCAGCAGGCGGGGTGGATCATGCCGGTACCGACGCAACAGCCGGACCGGCCGGTGCCATCCCAGGCACTCGTCGGAGCCTTCTGGGCGATGGTCATGATCTACAACGTGTTCCAGGGCCTCTACTACGGCACGCGCGCGGCGCTCTTCATGGACATCACCACACCCCGGGTCGCCGCGACCCAGTTCACCGCGTACATGGCGATGCAGAATCTCGTGATCGCCTACACCGCCACCTGGCAGGGCTGGCTGGTCGAGCGCTGGGGCTATCCACGCACGCTGGCGGTGGATTGCGCGTTCGGATTGGTGGGGTTGGCGCTGCTGCCGTTCATGGCCCCTTCGAAACAACGCGCCGAGATCCCGGTGGGTGCCGCGGTGCCCGAGGCGATCGAACCCTGAAGCTCGTGAAATCGTGCGTCGAGCCGACGGCCATCCCTCGCCCGCGCCAGACCGGCTGTTCGTCAGGGAAGTGGGCGTGCCCCGCGCGCGGTCACTCTGCCCCGCGGCAGCCGCGCGATCGCGGCGATCCCCGCCGCGGGCCCCAGGGCGAGCGCGGTGAACGCCCACGTCCAGCCGACCCGCTCGACCAGGTATGGCACGAGCTGGATGGTGGCGAGCGTGAGCAGGAATCCCATCGAGGTCTGAAGCGTGAGCGCCGTGCCCACGGCGTGCGCCGGCGCGGCCTCGGTGACCATGGCGCTGAACTGGGCCGAGTCCGCGACCACGAACCAGCCCCAGAGCCACACCAGCGGGATCAGCAACCACACGGGCGCGCCGAAGGCGAAACCGATCGTGGCGGCGCAGGCACCCGAGATGACCATGGAGAGGGTGACGACCCTGGCGTAGCCGATGCGCTGCGCGGCCCAGCCGCCCCACACGCAGCCGAGCCCACCCGCGACGAACGTGGCGAACACGCACAGATCCACCAGCGCGGGCGGGAGCGGCGTGTGCCCCGCCGCCGCGCTCGCGGCGAAGCTCGCGGCCAGGAACGCGGGCAGCCAGGTCCACATCGCGTACAGCTCCCACATGTGCCCAAGGTAGCCGCCGATCGCGAGCCGGGTCGGGCGGTCGCGAAGCACGGTCGCGACCAGGCTCCATGCGAACGGGCGCCGCGCGAAGGGATGGGGCCCGTCGCGGTAGCCCACGGCGACCAACAGTGCCGCGACGACCGCGCCCGCCGAGGTGACCAGGATGACCTGCTCCAGCCCCGCGCCCC
This sequence comes from Candidatus Eiseniibacteriota bacterium, assembly GCA_046716125.1. GTDB lineage: Bacteria > Eisenbacteria > RBG-16-71-46 > RBG-16-71-46 > RBG-16-71-46 > WS-11. The sequence continues at coordinate 11,266 of JBKJXJ010000099.1, read as the reverse complement.
GCATGGCGTGCACCAGGTACGGCATCGCCTTGCCGATCCCCAGGGCGCCGACGAGTGTGCCGATCGCGAGCCCCCGGTAGGAGCGGAACCAGGTCGCGACCATCTTCATCCCCGGCGGATAAACGCCGGCGAGGAAGAACCCGACCAGAAATCTGGAGAACATCGCGGCACGCGGATCGGGCGCCCAGATGAGCCCGGCGTTCGCGATCGCCCCGAGCAGCGCCGCGCAGGCGAAGTAGCGTCGCGCGGGGATCAAGTCGGCGAGGTTGAGGATCGCCGCGGTCGCGGTGCCGGCAACGAAGCCGAGCTGGACGATGCCGGTGAGCCAGCCGATCTCGGCGGGCGAGAGTTGCCAGCGCGCCGCCAGCTGCGGCGCCACCGCGGTCGCCGCGAACCACAGCGACATGCCGAGCAGCTCGGCGACCGAGAGCAGGGCGAGGATTCGCCACCGACCCGCCGCGACGGGCGCTGTGTCCGACGGCCCGCCCGCAACCCCCGGGCCGGTCCCGGGAAGGCCGATGCTCATCGGGGGCAAGTGGACATGCGCCCCACCTTAACATCGCGCTCACGGCATTGTATCTTCCCGCTCCCATGCCGCCCGCCTCCAAGCTCACCACCGCCACGGTCGCCGCGCGGATCCCGTACGCCAACGCGGCGCCGTTCTACGCGCTGTGGAAGGACGCGCCGTTCGCCGTACGCAATCTGGTTCCGCGCGAGCTCGGACGCGAGGCCGAAGCCGGTGGCGTGGACCTAGGGCTCATGGCGACCGGCGATTACCTGCGGCTGCGCGACCGCTTCGAGCTGGTGGGGCCGCCGATGGGGGTCGCGACCCGGGGTGCGGTGCACTCGGTCCTGCTCTTCTCACGCCGGCCGGCCGGGGCGCTCGCCGGTGCCAGCATCTCGGTCACGCCCGAGACCTCGACCTCGATCCGCCTCCTGCGTCTGCTCCTCGACGTGCGTCTCGGCCTCAAAGGGGTGCGCTACATCCGCGGGCTCGAGCCGGCGCAGGCCGACGCCATGCTCATGATCGGCGACCAGGCGATGCGCATGAAGCAGAAGCGACCGGAAGGCTTCACCCACACGCTCGACCTTGGCGCCGACTGGCTCGAGTGGACCGGGCTCTCGTTCGTCTACGCCGTGTGGGCGGTGCGCCGCGCGCTCGCGGACGACATCAAGGCCGAGCTGGGCGCCTTCCTCGAATCATCCCTCGCCGCCGGTCTCACCGACCTGCCGGGCGTCGCACGCCAGCAATCCGGCCCGGGCTGGACGCCTGAGGAGACCGAGGCCTACCTGCGCCGGTTCCACTACCGGCTGGGCCCCGAGGACCTGCGCGGGATGGAGCGCTTCGAGGCGCTGCTCGGAGAGCACGGGCTGATCGAGAACGACTGAGGCGAATTCAGGCGCCCTGGGTGATTCAGCAAATCATGAGCGGGGCGACGTCAGTCGCCCCGCTCGTGGGGTAACCTGCCAAGCGAGTCTATGGGACGACGCTCAGCTTCCGCTGAGCGCGGAACTCCTTCGACTGCAGCCGGTACACGTATATCCCCGCCCGGACTGGCGCGCCTCCTCCGCCCCGCAGATCCCACTCCACCGTGTGAGACCCTGCCGGATATTCGCCCTGCGCCAGCGTCGCCACGCGACGCCCCAGCAGATCGAAGACTTCGAGCATCACCGGACTCGCGACCGGCAGATCGAAGCTGATGGTGGTGGTCCGCCCGAACGGGTTGGGCTGGTTCTGGTGGAGCGCGAAGCTCGTAGGAATCCGTCCACCGAGCCGGCGCCCGGTCGCGGCTGCGGGGGCGGCGGCGAGCCCGGTCGAACGCACCAGGAGATACCAGCCCGCCTCGGCGGCGGGGCGCTCACCCGCGTGATCGTAGGTCAGGGTGAGCACGTCGCCGATCGCCATCTCGACGCTTCCGCCATCGGCGAGGAACTGGCCGCCGAGCGCACCCGACCGGGAATGATCGGCCCGACTCATCGCACAGTCCTGCCCGCGGCCGCGTAGCTGAGGCGCCACCCGATCCACTCCGTACCCGGTCGGGAACACGACGCGGCCCTGATCGCGGAGCGCACACAGCCCGAGCGGGTATGAGCCTGCGGCGGGACGGTACCGGCCGAGCGTGCGCCACCCTCCGGATTGATCCCGCACCTGGGAGACGATCGCATCGAGGTCGGCGGCTTCCACGCCCTGGGCTACGGCGACCCGGCGCAGCGTCACCTGCCAGCCCCCCTCACGGGTCCGGCGGGTCTCGGCCTCGAGCACGCCCGTTCCGGCCTCGAGCGACGAGACGGCCGCAGGCCCCGCCAATGGAGCGTCGGTGCCGGAGAGCGCCCCCTCCGCCGAGAGTCCGCCCGCCTGCCGACCCTCATCCACGCGCTCGGCGCGGGATCCACCGCCCGGGCCCCCGCCGCAGATCGTGGTCACCGTGACCGTGTTGCTCAGGAGTGACCAGTTCTTGAACGAGGGACTGCTCCCATCGCGGGTCTTCAGCGCGAAGTGGTGCTGGGTGCACTCCGAGAGGCTGTCCACCTTGCAGTTGACCGGCGAGCCCAGGGGCTGGACCGGCGGGGCCGAGTCCGGTGTCGCCACCGCGTAGGCCTGATCGCTCGCGATCCCGACCGTGGACCTGCGCAGGTCGTAGGCCCCCACGAGCGGGCTCGTATCGTCGCCGGGCGCCGACCAGACCAGCCAGACCTCGTTCGGCGCGACGATGTCCGCATACATGTCCGTGACCTGAGGCGGCGAGCCGGTGTCGCAGGGGATGGACGGGCACTGGCCGAGCCGGATCCATTTGGCCAGGGCGGGGACGCCGCTCTGATTCAATATGAAGAGCAGGTAGTCGCCAGGCGGTGCGATCCGGCCGTTCACCGGCGCCGTGGTGCGCAGCTCGGTACCGCCTGGCAGGGCCACAAACGAGAGTGGGATGTAGCGTTGATCCTGGTTGTAGCCGTGCGTCACCGCTCCCGGGCGGATCAGGCATACGGAGGAGATGTTGTCGGCGGCGGGCTTCCCGATGACGAACGATTCGCCGTAGGTCACGGACGCCGGGGCCGAGCTGATCTGCGGCCGGGTCGCAGCGGAACCATCGGCGTTGAACAGGTAGGGCGGGCAGTAGATCTGGGCGTCCTTCTTATTCGCACTGACCTCACCCGATGCGATGATGACCCTGGAGTCTGGGAGCAATAGCGCGACCGAGTGATAGTCGCGTGCGGCCGTCGTCTTTTCCAAGGCGTCGGTGCCGCTGCCGCCGTACCAGACCCCGTTCGGGTACGTGGCATCCGGCGGGCGCCAGAGTTCGAGCAGCCCGCGACTAAGCCCCTGGTTGCCGGTGTTCCTTGCGATCTCGGTGCCCCCGTTGACGAGCACCTCTCCGGAGGGAAGGATCGTCAGATTGTGGTTCACCCGGCCCGAGTCCATGTCACCGGAGGCGACCCACGAGGGGTTGGCGCCATCGAGGGCGATGTACTTGGTGGTGCGGACCGCGGGGTCGCCAAGCTCAGTATCCCGCGTGCCGCATTTCATCACCCGGTCGGGCCGGTAAAGCACCGCCGACCCGCCGCGAAATCCGCTCCCCGCCGCAGCGCTCCAGCTCGGGGCCGCCGGGTCGAGCAGATAGCTGGGAACACTCGGGCCCGCGTTGAACACCTTGCCCGCGTTCGGACCGTTGGCGATCGTGAACATGAACGGGTACCACTCCTGTAGCAGGGGCGCATTCACGGTCTCCCAGCTCCCGCCGCCGCCCGCCGCGGGCGTCAGGCGCTCTGGCTGGCGGGCGTAGGTCAAACCGCCCCCGAACAGCGCGGTGTGGCCGGAGAGGGCGGGTGAGTTGTCCGGGACGAAGGGGCCGGTCCACTGCGGGTTGTAGTAGCCCGGTGCGCAGGCTTCACACGACCCGGGGTATTCGGAGGAGCATTGCACCTTCATTTCCCAGATCTCGTTGCTGCTCTGCGAGGCGCCGGTGTCGCCTCCCATGAGGACCAGATAGTGGCGTCCATCGTAGGTGAGCGAATGGCCCGCCCGCCGACTGGGTCCGGTGTTTAACGACTTCCAGGCAACGGTGTTCACATCCACATCCCAGAGCTGCCAGAGCTCGTTCGAGAGGGTCTCGGTCCCGTTCTCGAACACGCCGCGCCCGCCGGAGACGAACATCCGCCACACGCAGGGCGAGGACTCGATGATGGACCGCCGGCGTACGTAGGGATCGGCCGCCATGGCGTGATCGTAGCGCGCCAGCGGCTTGGTCGATCCCTCGACCGCGAGCTTGCGCCACTTCGCCTTAGGTGGCACCGACTGCAGATCCACCTTGAGCTCCCAGACTTCAGCGTCAGCGAGCTGGCCGGTCAGCGTCGTGGCCCCGCCGTAGATCAGGGCGCGGTCGCGGACCGGCGCCGTTGGGTTCAACTGCAAGGTGCTGTACTGGTAGATGGCGGCCTGCCCGAAGCGCCCGCCGGGCAGAAGGCCGGTGTCGGGATCCGGCACCTGGGTGAGCGGCTCCCACTTCCACTCGTTGCCATCGAGGTAGTGCCACCACACGTCATTGAACACTTGGGAACCGTCGCGGCCGCCGTAGACGATCAGGCTTCCGTCGTTGAGCACCACCGTGCAGTGCTCCATCCGCCCATCGGGTTTCAGACCAGGGACGAAATGCTCCAGCCATTCGTATCTGTTGTCGGCTCCCATCGGTTCCCCGTGCACGCCCAGCCACCAGACGTCATTTCGGTATTGATCTGCCACATCCCGGCCACCGAAGAGCAGGGGCGCGTCACCGGCGCTCCGCGACGTCAGGCTGTGGCCGTAGCGTTTGGCGGGCCAGGCCGACGTGTTGGGGTGGGGGATCTTGGGGTCCCAGGCACTGGCATCGGTCAGCTGGAGCCGGTGGAGATCCCCCTGGCCCTGCCCGGCACTGCCCGGGGCCGTGGTCCCGCCCCACGCCAGCATGCGGTTGTAAGCGCTTCCAGAATAAGCGATTACGGCGCCTTGAGGGGTGATTTGTGCCGACGGATACCATCTCCTCGCGCCCATCGGGCTTGCCAAATCGGCCCAAGCGTTGGTCGTGGGATCGAAGTAGGCCGCGTTGCGGATCCCGATCTCGGCGATGGCCGATGTCCCGCCCAGCACGGCCACGCGCCCGTCCGCCATATGAGTCGTGCTACTGCAGAAAGTATCGAACTGGGGCTTGCCCACCGTCAACGCGGTGAAGCTGCCGAATGCGCCGCACTGATCGGAGCTGGCAGTCGAGTCCCATCCCCACAGGCCGCCCTGCAGTAGGGCATCGCTGGACGGTGAGCCGTGCCACCAGAGGATCTTGCTGTGGTAGGCGCCATTACCCGGTAGCAGCGCCAGGTGGACCGCCTCGTAGCCCCAAGTCTGGAGCCCGGTCCAGCGCCCGGGATGGTGCGGGGTCGGAGGCGACTGAGCGAGCCCCGGCCGGGAGGTGAGGAGGAGCAGCAAGACCGCCCCGGCGATGAACGCGGTGCGGTGGACGGTGGATGGCGATGGTGACGGGACGAGATGGAGTCCGAATCGGGCGTGCACGGCGGCCTCCCGAGGCTGGGACGAGCGATCCCGAGGCGGAGATCGCGTACCCTCCGCTGGCGCCCGTGTCGTCCCGAATGAGGGACCCGCCGGGGCGGCGAGTCAAGAGCGATCTGGTGCGGCGGGGTCGCGCGCGTGCGAAACAGGCAGAAGGCATTGTCGCAGAGGCCCTTATCCGCGGACCGCCGACTCCCGTTCCGAGGCACTGAGGGGCCGCTGGCCCGGACGCGGGGAGATTCCACGGTCCACCGGTCCGACGCGCGCGTATAATCGAGCAGTCTCGTTGCGCACGACAGGAACCCTCCACGATGGCCTCGCGCACATTTCGCCACGCACTTCTGATCGCTGTCGCGCTCGCGACGAGCGCGCCGCCCGCGCGCGCCGGCTGGCAGCCCAACGGCGTTCCGGTGTGCCTTCATCCGTTCTCCCAAGACCAACCTGAGATCGCCAGCGATGGCAGCGGCGGTGTCTACGTCATTTGGGAGGATTCTCGCAACTACGCCGTCGCGGGAACCGACATCTATCTCCAGCACATCACGGCCAGCGGGGATTTGGCCTCCGGGTGGCCGGTGAGCGGTCTGCCGCTCTGCACCGCTCCCGGGCCGCAGTTCCGCAATAAAGGCAGTCTCGTCGCGGACGGCGCGGGCGGGGTGCTCGCCACCTGGTATGACCGGCGCAGCGGCACCAACGACGACATCTACCTCCAGCGGATGACAGCTTCCGGCAGCCCGGCTCCCGGGTGGCCGGTGGACGGGGTGAGGGTCACCGATCTGCCCCTCTCCGAAAAGGATCCCGTCGTCGAATCGGATGGGGCGGGCGGGGCATTCGTCGCCTGGCAGGACACGCGGGACTATGTCTACCCCACCAATCCGTACGACATCTATGCCATGCACCTGCTTGCCGACGGAACACGCGCACCCGGGTGGCCGGTGAACGGCCTGCCGGTGAGCACTGGGCCATTGTCCGACGGCGCCCCACGCCTCCTCGCCGACGGTGTCGGGGGTGTCCTCATCGCCTGGCGCTACGAGACCCCGTCAGGTGTCGAGTTCCGCGCGCTCCGTCTCACCTCTGCGGGTGAAGTAGCGCCCGGCTGGATCTCGGGTGGCAAGGTGGTGTGCACCGCACCGGGGGGCCGCGGCAATCTGCATCTAGTAAGCGATGGCGCCGGCGGGGCCTATCTGGCCTGGGATGACTACCGCACCGCGCCACCCGGCACCACGCCCGACTACCTGGCCCTCTACGCGGACATCTATGCCCAGCGGTTCACGGGTACGGGCGACGTCTTCCCCGGTTGGCCCAGCGGCGGCCTGCCGCTGTGTACGCAGCCCAACACGCAGTGGGATGTGAATCTCGCCGCGGATGGCGTGGGCGGCTGCTTCGTCGCGTGGGTGGACTACCGGGCCTACGACCCCAACTACTCCGATGTGTTCGCGGTGCGCGTCAATGGTGATGGCACGCTCGCCCTGGGCTGGACCCCCCAAGGGACCCGGGCCAGCACCGCGGAGGGCTTTCAGCTCACGACCAAGGTCGTGGCCGACGGGGCGGGCGGGGTCTACCTCTTGATCAAGGACTTCGCGGGAACCTACCAGTTGGCGGCCCAGCACCTGACCGGCGCCGGGCAGTTGGCACCGGGCTGGCCTGCGCAGGGACTGCGTCTCGTGGACGTGGGCCAGCAGGATGAACAGCAGGCCATCTCTGACGGCATGGGCGGGGCGATCGTGACGTGGTCAGACAGTCGTGCCAGCGGGAACGTGGACATCTGGGCCCAGCGGATCGGCGTGGATGGTCCGGTGCCGGTGCTGGTGTCCTTGGCGAGCGCGGAGGCGGAAGCCGGACTGGTGCGACTGACGTGGTACTCGGGCGGAGACGCTTCGCTCGTCTTCGACGTCGAGCGACGCACGGAGTCGGGCGAGTGGGAACGGCTGGCATCCGTCCGTGCCGACGGGAGCGGAACGCTCCGCTACGAAGACCGCGCGGTCACCTCCGGAACCCGCTACGCCTACCGGCTCTCGTATCGCGACGGCGCGGAGATCGCGTACACCGCCGAGACCTGGGTGACGGTGCCCGCGCCTCGGTTCGCGCTGCGTGGTCTGACGCCCAACCCGAGCGCGGGCGATCCGGTCGTCGCGTTCTCGCTGGCGAGCGACGCGCCGGCCTCACTCGAAGTCTTCGATCTCCACGGCCGGCTCGTGCTCTCGCACGAGGTGGGCGCGCCGGGCCCGGGAGCCCATTCGGTAAGGCTCGAAGGCCGCGGTCGGCTGCCCGCCGGCATCTACACGGTGCGCCTCCGGCAGGGTGCGAGGTTTGCCAGTGCTCGGGCGGTCATTGTTCGATAAGGGTTGTCCATAGTCCGAGGCAACCGGATAGCACGCCAGCAGTCCGGCCCGCGCTGGACCGCCGAAGGATGCGGGGCCTTAGCTCGATCGGGGCCGGGCGCGGACCACGCCCCGGACGCTGCCGGAGCTGGCGGTGATGCCGCCGCGCACGTTCTCGAAGCGCACGCTGCCGCCGCCAGTGCTCAGCTGCCCGTCGAGATCGGATTCGCGCACCAGGATCTCGCCGCCGCCGGTGTGCAGCCGGGCCCGGCCGCGCAGCCCGGTGAGCTCGAGTGAACCGCCCCGGTGTGACCGTCACACGATCCCTGCAGTCCGGCAATCGTCACGCTGCCACCGGCCGAGCGCAGCCGGATGTTGAACCGTCGCGGCACCTTGACCTCGAACGCGAGCGAGCAGTGGTGCACGTCGCCGGATTCCGGCGGGAAGAAGGACTCGAGCCGGGCCCCCCGCGGCTCACCCTCGAGGCTGATGACGCCGTCGGGACAGTCTGCCCCGGCATCGGACGTCACGACCGAGACCTCGTCGCGGTCCCAGGCGACGATGTTGAGCTCGCCGCCGGTGTCGAGGTCGATCTCGAGAAGTTGCCCGGGCGAGACCTTATGGACGTTCCGTACCGAGGGGTCCGAGCTGACGTCGGCCCGGTCACGCGCTGCAATGAGCGACGGCGCGAGCAGCAGGCAGGTAAGCGCGGCGAGGGCGGATCGGCGCATTGGGGACTCCTCTCGGTTCGGGCTCGACGGAGCGGCGGGGCCGGCACAGGCGGTCCATAGGTTCTGACAGGCGGAAGGCCGTCCAAGGTTGGAACGATACACCCGCAACACAGCCGGTCATGTTGGCGTAGTATTCGCACCGTCCAGCCACCCGCCGGACCGACCCACGACCTTGCCCTGCGCGCCAAGGTGGCGCCTGCCGCCAGAAGGAGACGCGACCATGCCCACCATGCACGAAGTGGAATACACGATCGTCGGCGACGATATGCAGTTCGTGAAGATCGAGCTGGACCCCAAGGAAGCGGTGGTCGCCGAAGCCGGCGGCATGATGTACGTCGAGGACGGCATCCAGCTCGACACGGTGTTCGGCGACGGCAGCCAGCAGCAGGGTGGATTCATGGGGTCGCTGATGGGCGCCGGCAAGCGCCTGCTCACCGGCGAGTCACTGTTCATGACCGTGTTCCACAACGAGTCGCAGCAGAAGCGCGTCGCCGCGTTCGCCGCGCCCTATCCCGGCAAGATCCTCCCGCTTCATCTCGCCGAACTGGGCGGCGAACTCCTCTGCCAGAAGGACTCGTTCCTGTGCGCGGCCAAGGGCGTCTCGGTCGGCATCGCGTTCAACAAGCGCTTCGGCGCCGGACTCTTCGGCGGCGAGGGGTTCATCATGCAGCGTCTGACCGGCGACGGCTGGGCGTTCGTGAACGCCGGCGGCACGCTGGAGGAAAAGACGCTCGCCGCGGGCGAGACGCTGCGCGTGGACACCGGCTGTCTCGTGGCGCTCCAGCCCAGCGTGACCTACGACATTCAACTCGTGGGCGGCATCAAGACCGCGATCTTTGGCGGCGAGGGTCTGTTCTTCGCGACGCTGCGCGGGCCGGGTCGGGTGTGGCTCCAGTCGCTCCCGTTCTCCCGCCTCGCGAGCCGCATCTACGCCGCGGCGCCTCAGACCGGTCGCGGCGGACGCGAGCAGGGATCGCTCCTGGGCGGGCTCGGCGGCCTGCTCGACGGCGACGGGAGGTAGGGCGCCGGAGGGGGCGGACATGTTCGCGTTCGAGCCCATCGGCACCATCAGAAGCCCGTTCACGGAGACGGCGCAGATCCCCAAGGGTCCCTCCGCGGAGCACAGCGCCGAGGGGGTGCTCGAGCTGCGCGCGGACCTCGAGCAGGGCCTCACCGACATCGAGGGCTTCTCGCACCTCTTCGTGCTGTGGGTGTTCGATCGGTCGGTCGGTTACGACCTGATGGCGCATCCGCCCCTGGACGACCGTCCCCATGGCCTCTTCGCCACACGTTCGCCACGCCGGCCGAACCCTATCGGCCTCACGGTCGTCCGACTCTTGAGGCGCGAGGGCCCGCGGCTCTTCGTGCGCGGCGTGGACATGCTGGACGGAACGCCGATCGTGGACATCAAACCGTATCTGTCGAGCGTCCCGGCCGAAGAGATCAAGCGCGGGTGGCTGGCGGACGCCGAGTCGCGAGGCCCGTCCGCCCGGGGGTGAGGTCGCGAGGACAACCGGGAGGACGATGAACCCATTCGCGAGGAGCCTGAGCGCCTTCGTCGTGGTCATGGCGCCGGTGCTCATCCTGGCGCCAGCGCCCGCCCCGGCGCAACGCCCTTCGGCCACGACCGCCGCTCCATCCGGCGAACCCACCACGTCCTCGGCCGGGTTCTTCCCCGCGGACTCGGCGGTGCGCGCGATCCTCGAGGCGCGTGTGGATGCGGGGCAGGCGGCGGGTCTGGTCGTCGGACTGATCGAGAACGGCGAGACGCGCATCGTCGCCGCAGGAAAGTCGGACGGGCCGGACGGCCGGCCGCTCGATGGCGCCACCGTGTTCGAGATCGGCTCGGTCACCAAGGCGTTCACCGGCATCCTGCTCGCCGACATGGCCGGCCGGGGCGAGGTGCGGCTCGATCAGCCGGTCGCGGAGCTGCTGCCGAAATCGGTCCGGGTGCCGGCGCGGGGCGACACGGCGATCACCCTGCTCGATCTCGCCACGCATCGCTCGGGGCTGCCGCGACTGCCGTCCAACCTGACGCGGAAGGACATGGCGAACCCTTACGCCGATTACACCGCGGACTCGCTCTACTCGTTCCTCGGCGGCCACGTGCTCGCGCGCGCGCCCCGGGATCGCTACGAGTACTCGAACCTCGGCATGGGGCTGCTCGGCCACGCGCTCGCGCTTAAGGCGCGGAAGTCATACGAGGCGCTCCTGGTCGAGCGCGTGCTGAGGCCGCTCCGCATGGACGACACGCGCATCACCCTCACGCGGTCCATGAAGAACCGCCTCGCGGCGGGGCATGACCCGTCGGGCGCGATCGTGCCCAACTGGGAATTCCCGACGCTGGCGGGGGCGGGGGCGCTGCGGTCGACCGCGAATGACATGCTGCGATTCCTCGCCGCCAACCTCGACTCGAACGGGAGCGCGATCAATGCCGCGCTGCGCCTGAGCCGCCGGCCGCGGACCACCGGCAGCGGACCGACCATCCACATCGGCCTCGCCTGGCACCGGCTCAGCGGGTCGGGCCCCGAGATCGTCATGCACAACGGTGGGACCGGCGGCTATCGCTCGTTCATCGGCTACGACCCCGAGATGCGGGTGGGCGTCGTGGTGCTCTCGAACTCGGCACTGGACGCGGATGACATCGGGCGGCACCTGTTGAATCCCAGGCTGCCGCTCAAGCG